>JAUWCF010000007.1 GCA_030609445.1 Thermoplasmatota archaeon
TTACAAACAGGACATCTATTAAGGACTTTATTAGGATCTCCCTCTCGACTGTGTATTTCAATACGTACCAAACCACTTTTTAGAACAAGATTACGAATCCTGCTTCCACTGACATGAAATTCATCATTCTTCGTTTTTAACTCATTTTCCACAAGCTCTTTTAACCGGTGTTGTGAAGAAATAGTACGATATTTTTTTAAAACCTTTGTAACAGCTTTTATGATTTTTTCATCTGACGGAATATGATACGTCATAGTAAAGTAGGCCTCCCTTACTTTAAACCTTTTATAACGATACAGTTTTTAAAAGATCAGTTCTAGTAACAATTCCAACGAGTGCATCATCATCTATCACTGGAAGTGAACCGATATGATGCTTCATCATAATTTTCGCCGCCTCGATGACACTAACTGTTCGAGTTGTCCAGAGTACCGGAGATTTCATAACAGTTTTTACGGTCAGTTTATCAAGTCTATGTTTCTGACGACCCAAAGAAAAAGATTTTTTTAATTTTGCAAACGCAAAAGCAATTTCAATATCAGAAATAATACCAAAAAGTTTTCCTTGATCAACAACTGGAAGTCGTGCAACATTTTCATCTATCATAACTCTTCGTGCATGAACGATTCTATCCTCTGGAGAAACAGCATGAATATCTCTCTGCATAATTGTATTAAGAGGTTTTTTACTATCGACAAGAAATAAAAGATCAGCCTTTGTAACAACACCAACGAGTTTGTCTTTTTCAACAACAGGAAGCATAGTCGGGCCAGGTTTACCAACCATCTTTAAAATCTTTTTAACATCAGTATCTGGAGAGATTATGTCTATTTCTTTTTCTGTAACTGATGATGCATGCATCCTGGATGTCGAAATATCTCTTTTTCGTATTGACCCTAGTTTATATGCTATGAGGCTGTCTGTGACAATACCAACCAGTTTTTTATCTTCTACAACAGGGATTTTCGTAATATTATGTTTTTTCATGAGATCAAGAACATGCTTTAAATCTTCATCTTTATCTACAGAAATAACTTCTTTTGTCATAATTTCTTTAATTTTCATTTATTCCACCTATTTATTTAAAAAAATTATTCATATTTCAATGCATCAATGCAATCCTCACAAAGCAACCGACCATCTATTCGCCGTAGAGTAGTAGATAGTGCATTGCAATCTTCACATTTACCTGAAAAAATCTGACGTTTCAGATAGGATTCATCTCTTACAGTTATGTCATACCATTCTCGCGATATATCATGCAATACAGGAGATATTCTTGAGATGTCCTTTTGAGTGATCACACCGATTAATTCACCATTTTCAATGACAGGCAGTCGTCTAATATTACATTTAGCCATCGTTTTCATAGCTTCTTCTAGTGAGATATATGGATCAGCAACAATAACTGGGGTACTCATAACCTCTTCAACTAAAACATCACTTGCATTTTTTCCTTCGGCAACAACTTTTTTTAAAATATCACTCTCGGTAAGTATCCCAACAGGCTGTTTTTTCTCTACAACAAGTACATTACCAATCTTATTTTTTTTCATACGCTTTGCTGCCTCAAGAACAGTAGTTGTAGGTTCTACCATTACAAGATTGGTTTTCATTGCCTCTTTGACAATGACCTCTTTTGTCATTTTTTCACCATAGTCATACCAAATAGAATAACAAGCCCAAACATTAAAAGATTTCTAAGTATTTTACCTTTTTCATATATGCAGTAACTACGAATGTGAATTTTATGGTATCATTTGTAATTAAGGGAATTCCTAAAGTAAAGCAGAGACCAAGATTTGCTACAAGAAACGGTAAAGTATTAACGTATACGCCAAAGACTACTGCTACATTTGAAAATCTGGTTAAGTTAAAGGCAGAAAAAGAGTTTGCGCGTCCTCTCACTGGTACGATACGTCTTGCAATACGATTTCATCTACCCAGACCTAAAAGAATGATTTGGAAGACAAAACCTATGCCTGAGGTTTATTCAGATAAAAGACCAGATATCGATAACCTCGCAAAGTCAGTTATTGATGGATTAACAGGAATTGCTTTTAAGGACGATGGGCAGATTGCAGATTTGCATGTAACAAAAAAATATCATGCTGGAGATAACGAACCAAAAACAATAGTTATCGTTGAAAATGTAAGAGAAGGTTTGAATCAAACAACATTATGATTTTTTGGTGGTATCCATAGGACATCCTTATCTATCGTAGGGGAAAAAGAGGCGGAGTGATACAAAATCTTTTTAGTATATTGTATATTACCCTCCTTGATCGCAATGAAAAAATTACTTATCGCATATGATGGCTCAGAAGCATCTGAAAAAGCTATAGATACGACACTAAAATGTTGCAGTGCAGAAGATGAAATAACAATTCTTACGATAATTCCTGCAGCTCTTGCAGAATCAACGTTTACCAACATGCTTCTTCCAACTATTGATCTTAGCACTGTCGTGCAGTCAGGTAATTTTAAAGAAAAAGCTATGGAAAATATTAGCAAAGTTGCAAAAGAAATTGAAAACAAAGTAAGCAAAGTGGATATTGTCGTAGAAGCAGGCGACCCTGCAGATGAAATACTTATGACTGCAAAAAGATTGGATTCTGACATTATAGTCATTGGATACAAAGGATACGGAAAAGAAGGAAGATTTTTGCTTGGAAGTGTTACTGATAAAGTAGTGAGACATGCGAGCAGATCCGTTCTTGTTGTACGATAACAATTGTGGTAATAATGCATCCTGCAGATGATCTGTGTGGGATTAAAAGCAAAAAACTTTCTAAAAAAAGAATTGTTCTTGGAGTAGCTGGAAGTATCGCTGCTGTTGAAACCGTTAAACTTTCACGGGAGTTGATTCGTCATGGAGCCGATGTTATCCCTGTAATGACAAACGCTGCGACAAAGATTATTCATCCAGATGCTTTGGAGTTTGCAACATCTCATAAACCAATTATTGAGCTTTCTGGACAGACAGAACATGTTTTCTTTTGTGGTCTGGTAAAAAACCCGGTAGATTTACTGCTCATCTGTCCATGTACGGCTAACACTCTTTCAAAAATTGCACATGGAATTGATGATACAGCTGTAACGACATTTGCAACGACAGCAATTGGCTCTGGTGTGCCATTTGTAATTGTTCCTGCGATGCATCTTTCTATGTACAAACATAAGGTTGTACAGAATAATATTGAAAAATGTAAAGAACTAGGAATCACGTTTATTGAGCCTAATATTTTTCAAAACAAAGCAAAAATGCCAAGTATCGATGAAATAGTCGCAAACGTTGTAATAAACGTAGGAAAACAGGATCTTAAAGAAAAAAACATTCTCATAATTGGTGGTGCAACAGCTGAACCTATCGATGACATCCGTATTCTCACTAACAAAAGTTCTGGAAAAACAGCAGTTTCTCTTGCAAACAACGCGTTTGAACGAGGAGCAAATGTTGAAGTGTGGTATGGATATGCAAAAGAAACTGTCCCATTATATATTCCAGTAAAACATTTTGAAACAATTGAAGACATTCTAAGTTTATTAAAAAGCAATAAGAAAACATTTGATGCAATTATTGTCTGTGCAGCCATTGCAGATTATCTTCCAAAAAAACACAAAGGAAAAATATCGTCTGGAAAAAACAAACTTACTATAGAGTGTTCTCCTGCACCAAAGATTATTCAAAAAATCCGAGAAGTTGCACCGAAATCAAAAATAATTGCTTTTAAAGTAGAGGAAAACAAAAAAGATTTAAAAGAAGAAGCATTGAAACTTCTTTCAAAAAATAATCTTGATGTTGTTGTTGCAAATACCATTTCTGCATTTGGTGCTGATGAAAATGAAATTCTGATTATTGATAAGGAAAGAAAAAGTATTACTAAAAAAGGAAAAAAAGAACAACTTGCAGGTTACATTCTTGATACGATAAAGTAAATGATTATTATGAAAGCCTCAGCCTTTGCCCCTGGACATATATCAGCTTTTTTCGAACCAATTTATCAAAATCAAAATGCTGCTAGATCTGGATCGCGTGGAGCAGGTATCAACATATCCCTTGGTGCGACAAGTCATGTAGTTGTTGATAGTTCAGTAAATCAAACTATCGATATTTTTTTAAACAACAAAAAAGCAGATGCGCTTGTTTCAAAACTAGCCATAAAACATCTCATTGGAGATACTCCACTCCATATTGCTATAAACACAAAATTAGATCTCCCGACGGGTCAAGGATTTGGTATGAGTGGTGCAGGTGCGCTCAGCAGCACCACTGCTCTTGCAAAGCTTTTACATATTCCAAAAGAGGATGCTTTAAAGGCTTCGCATTATGCAGAAGTAGAGTTACATACTGGTCTTGGAGATGTTCTCGCAAGTAGCTTTGGTGGCATTGAAATTAGAAGAGAAGCAGGTCTTCCACCATGGGGAATGATAAAACATATTCCTGGGAAGTTTGAAGTGACGGTATGCATTATTGGAGTAAAAATTGATACAAAAAAAATATTATCTGATCCTGCAAAGATAAACAATATTGCGTCATATGGTCGATATTGCACAAAAAAAATACTTGAAAAACCATCTATTGAAAATCTTTTTTCTCTTTCACAAACATTTACAAAAAAAATTGGGTTTGCAGATAAGAAAGTACTTGATGCAATTGATGCAGCAAATCAGTATGGCATGGCAAGTATGTGTATGCTTGGAAATTCTGTTTTTGCAATTGGCAATACTGATGCATTGTATAAAACACTTACCGCTTTTGGGAAAGTGTATGTCTGTTTTGTAGATGAGTGTGGCGCTCGGATTTTAGAAGCAGACTAAAGTTATTTTATGACTCTTCTTGTATTATTGCTATAACAAACTACCTATTGAGTTAAACTAGTTTATATTTCGTTTGATGTTGCTGCTGCAAGATCAATTAAATGTTTTTCTCCATCCTCTGGTCCTTTCGCAAAAAGAATATCGTCTGGATCTATTTTGGTATTTTTATTTGGACCGTATAACCATTTATCTTTATGGCGCATAGCAATTACCATCATTCCTGTTTCACTTGCAAGTTTTAGCTCACCAAGTGTTTTTCCACAAAGAATTGATTGAGGTTTAACCTCAACTTTGGTAAATACAACATCAGCCTCTCGGATGCTCATCTTTAGTATTGGATGTAGCTCTACATCTCTTAGTTCTACATCAGCTATTTCTTGTGCTGCATCTGCAATCTGTTCACCAGCATGGGCAATTCTAAGAAATGTTAGCGCATCATTGATACTGTGTTTTCCGTTCTGAACGTCTTCCAGAGATTTCTTCTGAAGTATTTGATATAAAGAGTCTACAGCATTTTCTAAATCATATACTTCTTTTGCAATTGTTTTGTTATCATAGAGTATTGAGGAATATGCTAGATCCACCATTAGTTCTGATTTATCTTTAATCTCAAGCACGATTTCTTCAGCGGTTTTTTCTTTCATTCCAACACCTTCAATTGTCCTTTTAAAAATTTATTAAGATCGATATATCCATCATCTGTTCCTCGGACTATAAGCCAGTCATCTGCTTTAAGATTTGTACCAGATCGAGGATTGTATATCCAACAGTCTCCACGGCGGATCGCTATAATTCTCATGCCTGTTTCTGATTCTACTTTAAGGCCACCTATCTTTTGATTACATGCCTTTGATTTTGATGATACTTTCACGCGAAATAAACTTTCATCTGCCTGCTTTAAAATCTTAGGGAGAATTGGCCGGGTTTTCTCCTTAAGTGATAAAAGATTTGCGATATCTCCTGCTGCATTTGAAATGCTTTCTGCCGCCTCTGCTACTTGAAGGATTCCTGCCAGCTGCTCGGCATCCTCTTTTGTTCTTGCAGCCATCATCGCCATCATTCGGATATCATAGTTGAGTTTATCCATACGCACGTCGAGATATTTTACTTCTTCAGCGATATCATCGCTGTCAAAAAGAACTGCAGAATATGCAAGATCGATGATAAGCTCAGAGATATCTTTCATCTCTGTAAGAAGCTCCTTTACAGAGGTAGGTTCATATTCAAGTTCAGTAAATTCTTCCTTTTTCCACTTCGGGGTTCTTTGCAGTCTTCCAAATATACTTCTTCTCTTTTTTTCTTTCATACTCCAACTACTCCAATAAGTATAAATAAAAACACAATTCCAAGAGTATCACCAACAGTTGTCACGACTGGTGCAACCACATCATCAGGGTCTAAACCTTTTTTAAACGATAAAAATGCAGTCAGAACACTAACAACAGATATTATTAAAATAAGTAAAATCCCTGTACCTAACACTATAGATACAAATTCAATCAGACCTACATTCATTTTTATATTACCAATATATGCTATGTAATATATAAGTATCGCTAGTATTGAATAGGTAACTAGACCCATGAAAAGGGCGGTAACAAAATTTTTTTGCATGTTTTTATCTTTTACAGTAAGCTCGATAGTACCTAGATGAAGACCGGAGGCAAGTCTAGCGCCTAAAATACTTCCGATATTGCCGCCAACTCCATTAATGACAGGAATAGATATAAGAAGAATGGGGAAAAACAATAATTTTTGTTGATTACTTTGAAGAATTTGACCGGCAAAGATTTCAATGAGAACACAAATTGTAAGCAGAGGAAGGCCATGTTTTACGATTGTTTTCCAGCTGTAAATCATACAAAACCTCCTACAAAGACAGCGCTTCCGAAGATGCAAAGCATGGTGACAACATCTCCAAAGGTTGCAAGCGCAGGTCCCGTGATGTTATCTGGATCATATCCTCGTCTAAAGACTAGATAAATAATGATAATTGTTAGGAATGTGAGAATTAAACCAGAAATACCTCCTGCGATGACAACAATTAGAATCAAAAGCAAAGGGTCCGGCTGTACATTAAAAAATAGGGATGTTACATAGGCAAGAACTCCAATAATAAAAGACATGAAAAAACTGAGTACTAAAGAGCCGATGATATTTTGTTTGAGATCATCATTCCACATGTTTTCAGCATCAATGATACCAAGATGATATGCTGATCCCAGCCGGGAGCCAAGTGCAGTGCTAATGTTTCCTCTCAAAGCTATTATTGCAGGTATTACAACAATAAGCCCAGGTATATTTTGAAGTATATTTACCATTGCACCAAGAGTATTTCCTGCGATAATTGCTCCAATTCCACAAACGATTAGCAGGGGGAGGCTCTGCTTCAACATTTCCTTTGCATACATTTTTTATAGCCTCCATAATCCATTCACACTCCAAACTTACAGATAACACTCTCGATATCGTTCCCATATTAGATCAATATGATCTTCTAAAGCCTGAATACGTTTGGTATCCTTTGTTGGTTTAAACAAATGACCGAAACGCCCTTGGTATTTAATCCAGTCTTCCATTGGTTTTCTTTGTATCTTTTTTTCTAAAATCAGTTTACTTTTACCATTAAACGTCATGACATCGTTTTCACATTCGTACAACGTCCATGCACCTGTTTCAACAGCCATTCGCCCCATCTCAACGGTTTTTTCCATACTGAATCTCCAACCGGGTGGACAAGGGGCCATAATTTCTATATATTTTGGACCTTTGATGCTTTGTGCTTTCTTTAACTTACGATAAAAATCATCTGGATAACTGATACATGTTTGTGCAGAATAGGGTATATGATGTGCCCGGACGATATCTCCCATTTCTTTTCTAAACTCTGTCTTTCCACCAACAGTTGTTGTTGTCCAAGCAGCATAAGGAGTTGCACCACTTCGTTGAATACCCGTATTTGAATAAATCTGATTATTATAACAGATATAGATAAAGTTGGTTCCTCGCTCCAATGCACCCGAGAGCGCTTGAATACCGATATCATAGGTTCCACCATCTCCTGCCCAAGCAACAACTGTCGTATCCTTTTTTCCCTGCACTCGTAACGCAGCTTCAACACCAGAAGCACCAGCAGCGGCTGCTTCAAAAGCAATATTCATAACAGGAATATTAAACGACGTATTTGGATACAAACTTTCAATAACTGCAGTACAACAAGCGGGAACAACCATCACCATGTTTTTACCAAACGCTTTAAACACCATACGAAGAGCCATTGTTGCAGGACAACCCGGACATGCAGCACTTCCTTGAAGAATATATTCTTCCACAGGTAAATCTTTAATTGCCATACACTACGCCTCCTCCAAACCATACCACTCATATTCTTTTGCTTTGCCATCAATTGCTTTTTTACAGATCGTTTCAACGTCAGTATACGGAACATCTTTTCCTCCAAGGCCTGCAATAAAACCATGTACTTTCGCATCTGATTTGCCATAAAGTGCTGCCTTTACTTCAGTAAATAACGCACCTTCCAAGCCTATAGAGATGTTCCTATCAATTACTATTAAGTCAGCTTGTTTCCCTAATTTTAATATTTCCTCCGTAGGGAAGGGTCTGAACGTGCGAACTCGTGCAAGCCCGATTTTTATGCCTTTTTTCTGCATTTCATCAATTGCAACCTTACTCTCAGCACCTATAGCACCCATTGCGAGAAGAATATATTCTGCATCATTACATTTATACAATTCTAGTAGATCTCCGTGATAAAATCCGGATTTTTGTTTCCACTCTTTTGCTATCTGCGGTATTAATTTTTTTGCGTTATCTTGAGCATCTTGCATTGCCCTTCGAACCTTATAATAGTCAGATGGACCGATGATGTTTCCAAACGTTATTGGGTTATCTACATCAAGTTTCCATTGAGGAACATATTTTCCAAGAAAATCATCAACAACCTGCTGCTCTGGTATTTCAACAGGCATAGATGTATGAGACAGAATAAATGCGTTATAACTAATCATTACTGGTAAACCAACGTTTTTATGTTCTGCTAATTTAAACGCTTGTATGACGGTATCAAAGATTTCTTGATTGCTACTACAGTAAAACTGTATCCAACCCGTATCACGCTGTGATATTGAATCATTTTCATCAGTCCAAATATTCCACCCTGGGCCTACAACTCGGTTAATATTACACATAACAACAGGGAGACGTGCAAGAGCCGCCCAATGAAGCATCTCGTGCATCAGAAGAAGCCCATGAGAAGAGGTTCCCGTAAACGTTCTTGAACCTGCTGCACTTGCACCGATACAGGCACACATCGCTGAATGTTCACTTTCAACGCAGATATATTCTCCTTTAAATTCACCAGTTCCTACATAATTTGCAATACCTTCAACAAGTGTGGTCTGTGGAGTAATTGGATAGGCCGGGACAACATCTGGCTTTGCCATCACCGCTGCTTTTGCAGCGATATAATTACCGGTATCAATCATTATCGTCATTTCTTTTCCCCCTCTCGCTCCATAGTAATTGCTTTTACTTTACATTCATTTGCACAAATGCCACATCCTTTACAGTATTCATAATCAATACTAATTGTGTCATCTTTTTCCCGTTTGATACTAGCTTCAGGACAAAAAATCCAACACCTGAGACATTTCACACATTTTGCTTTGTCAAAGATTGGTTTGAAAACCCGCCAACTACCAGTTTTTCCCATCGCTCCAATTTTAGGATATGAAATGGTTGTGACAACATCATATTTTTTCAAAAATTCACCTCTACTTCCTCATATGCATCTTTTGTTGCTTTCACATTGATTTCTGCAAGTCCCCCCTTCCATTTGTTTTTAATGGCTCCTTGAATCGATGGAAGAGTAACTCGATCGAGAACTCTTGGGACAGAACCAAGAATAGGTGTGTTTACTACAGGCATTCCTCCAACTAAAATGCCATGTTTTATTGCAATACCGGTTGCATCAACAGTTGCAACGTTGAATTTTTTTGAAAAATCAAAATCATCTGGTTTTTTTCTTGTGTTAATTAAAACCGTTCCATCATTTTTTAATCCTTTTAAAACGTCCACGATATCCATAATACTTTCATCAAGCACAATAACAAGATCGGGAGTATAAACCTCGCTTCTAAGATGTATTACACTATCAGAAATACGAGCAAATGCTCTTAGTGGTGCCCCTCTTCGTTCTGCACCAAAAAAAGGAAATGCCTGCACGCCTTTATTCCCATCGTTAAGTGCTGCTGCAACGAGAAGATTTGCTGCAGTAACAGCACCTTGTCCGCCTCGGCCATGAAGACATATTTCTACTAAAGATTCTGATGACATAACAGTACCTTCCCATGCCCCAAAATGAAAATGACACATATAACTGTTTTGAATATTATTTAGGAGGGTTTTAGAACATTTTCCATTTTTAGAATATCTGTTCAACATGCTGTTTTGATTTGTCAACTATATCTATTTCAGCGCATTAAGCTTTGAAGTTATAGTTGCATCTTTATCTCTTCGATCATCTATCTTTAGTTCTGTAATAACCCGCTCTGCCCCAGCAGCAAGAACTGCATTGTGTGCCTTTTCGACAACATCAAAAAGAGCATTCAAATCTGCTGTTTCAATTACTGTTGACATTGCATTTATTTCAAATTTTACCTGTTCTTTTTTAAGAGTTTCAAGTACTAATTTTACATATTTACTGACACTGACTTCTTTTCCAACAGGTGCAATACTTAGTTGAGCAATAATCATATTTCTTCCTCATTTTTTGCTATCAACAGACTGTTAATTAAATCTTATTGAAGCATTATTCGAATGATTCTTTTATTCTTTTAACAGCATCATCAATGTTTTCCAAGGTCGTTGCATAAGAAAATCTAAGGTATCCCTCGCCATAGGGACCAAAAGCGGTACCTGGAAGAACAGCTACTCCGGCTTTGTAAAGAAGATGATCAGCACACTCCTGAGAAGTCATTTTAGTTTCTGTAATATTTGGGAACGCATAAAATGCACCTTTAGGTGCTAAGCAAGTAAAGCCAGGTATTGAGTTGAGACCTTTAACGATTCTATCTCTTTTTTCTTTAAATCTCGCCATCATTTCTGGTATGAAGCTTTGGTCTCCAGTAAGTGCCTCTACACCAGCCCATTGTGTAAACGCTGCAGTACACGATACAGCACTTACTAAAAAATCATTGAGTCTCTTGGCCATACTTTGTGGTACAACCATATATCCTAACCGCCAACCAGTCATGGCATAATATTTGGAGAATCCATCTAAAAGTACAGTTCTTTCTTTAGCTTCATCTCTTGCAGTTGGACTATAATGAGTTGTATCATAAGTCATTTTTGAATATATCTCATCAGATACTACAAAAACATCATATTCCTCAGCTAGCTCTGCGATGTCATCTAATTCAGATTTAGTTATCACAGATCCTGTTGGATTCTGAGGAGAATTAACAATTATAAGTTTTGTTTTTTCCGTTATTCTTTCTTTAATATCATCAGGATTCATACGAAACTCATTTTCTTCCAAAAGAGGGACAAGAACACTCTCTGCACCTAAAAACGACGTGACTGAGCCATATGTTGGATAGCCAGGATCCTGATATATCACTTCATCACCAGGATTGACAATAGAGAGCATTGAAAAAAATATTCCTGGTTTTAACCCTGGAATAATAACAACTTGCTCAAGATCTGGCCGAAAGCCTCTTGTCCTCTCCACCTCATTCTGCACTGCTTTTCTGAGTTCTAAAAGCCCGATTGAAGGAACGTAATGTGTCTTTTTATCTTGAATGGCTTTAATTCCGGCTTGAGCAACATTTGGAGGGGTCTCCATATCGGGCTCCCCGATTTCAAAATGAAGAATGCTTTTACCCTGCCGTTCCAATGCTTGAGCCTTTGCCAGCACTTCAAACGCTGCCTCTCCATATATCCTGCTTGCCCCTTTACTTAATTCCACCATTTTAAATCACCATCATTATCCAATATTTACGCATAATTTTCTAACCCAAGTTCTTTTAATTTTTTATTGGTTGGCACACCATCTTTATTCCATCCTCGAAGAGAATAGTACTCCTGAAGACTATTTTTAAAATCATCAGCAGGCAACACAATATCTTTAACAGGACCTTTTGTAAACGAATCTTTGAAAAACCTGACTGAAACTGTATCATCAGCAGGATCAAGTCCTTCTCTAAGATTAAACAATCGGATAAGATTCCATATCCTCTCACCAGACTGCAAATAACTTTCAACATTGTGGTCGAATCCAGAGGCAAGATTCCACATAGCCACACAGTCTTCTTCAGATATAGGCGCAAAATCACATAGTACCAGTGAAAAGAATGCTGCTCGTTCATCCTGAACTGACTTTACAAGATTTGCCTTCTTTTCAAAAGAAAATCTATCATAATCAGGGTTATTTATTTCAGTTGTAACAGTCCAGGCTCTCTGATGACATCCACCCCGATCAGACGTTGCGTAAGCAAGACCCATACCAAAGCTGCCACGTGGATCATAACCAGGGATTTCTAGCCCTTTTGCATGTACTGCATATCTTTTAGAATTTTTTCCTAACTTCTCTGCAGCAAGTCGCACGCCCTCAGCTAAAACATCACCAGCTTTTCCATTCCTATATGCAATATCATGTATGAGTTTGGAGAACTCCTCTGTCTTTCCCCAACCAATATTAATTCCTGCTAAATCATCAATACTTAATGCCTTTTTTTCATATGCTTCAACTGCAAAACCTAAAACTCCGCCAAGGGAGATGGTATCCATGCCAAGTTCATTGCATCTTTCATTGAGAAAGGCTACATCCTCAACGCTTTCTAGCCCAAGGTTTGAACCCATAAGCGCAAGAGTCTCGTATTCTGGTCCAACAAGTGAAATCCCTTTATACGGTCCTGATTTGATGGATGATTTGTTCCAACATGCAATCACACAGTTATAACATGCTCCTGAGCCATCAACAATTCTTTTTTGCATCGCATCAGCATTGATTTCATCACCAGATTCAAAGTATCCCTCCTGATAGTTCCTTGTCGGAATAAAACCCCAGTCATTAACTGGTTTGACCCAATATGGCGTTCCATATTTTCTCCGTATGGGAACAAAATCGTTTTCCTGAATTTTTTTCAGCACCTCTTTAGCCTTAGCATGAAATGCTTCAGAATCATGCAAGGGTACTTTTCCACTTCCAGTAATTGCAATAGCTTTGAGGTTTTTGGAACCCATGACTGCACCAGGTCCGCCTCTTCCTGCATGTCGATGTCCATCTACGGTGATAGCTGAAAACTTAACAAGATTTTCTCCAGCAGGTCCAATAACTGCAGTTTTTGCTTTTTCTTCAGTTTTTTGTAACCAGTTATGAATACTAAGGCATTCTTCGCCCCATAGTTTAGAAGCATCTTTGAGCTCAACAGAGTCGTCTTTTATTACGATGTAAACTGGAGT
>JAUWCF010000081.1 GCA_030609445.1 Thermoplasmatota archaeon
AACCAGCTAGATATGACTATTATCTAACAAACTCTAATCATTGGATATAATCTCTAGTTATTAAAAAAAGACAAAGTTTTAGTAATAAATCATTATATCCGCAGAAATCTGTGATCTATATGACTGAGAAAAACATTGTAAAATCTGAAACAACAGTAACGAAACTACCTATGCATGTTGCTGATCCCGCTCCTTTAGGTTTAATAGGGCTTGCAGTTGTAGCTCTTGTTCTTGCATCAACTGATCTAGATCTTGTATCCTCTGCAGCTAAGTCTCTTATGATCCCCTGGGTTCTTTTCTTTGGTGCAACAGCACAACTGATTGCAGGCACTATAGAATTTAAACGTAACAATATATTTGGTGCAACAGTTTTTACAACATATTCCATGACCATGTATGCAATCGCACTTACATTATTTATCACCATATTTACAGGTGTTGAATTTGACATTGCACATTATGGATTTGGTTTAATTGCAATACTTGCATTCAGCTTCATTGCTACAGCAGCGTCTTTGATGACAAATAAAACGTTGTTTATAATATTGATATTTGTTGATCTAGCAGTAATTGCATTGATTCTGCATTATCTCTGTGGCACTACAGCATTTCCGGCAGGAGTATTTTTACTTTGCACATCCATTTCATCCTTTTATACAGCAATGGCGATTCTATTAAACAATATGGCAGGTAAAACCATTTTACCACTTGGTAAAGCTATTTGGAGTCCATCATAACAACTTAATTTCTTATAAAAACTGTTTTTCTATGCGAAAGTACAGGAGAAACTGTATAACAACAAATATACAAAAATAAGTTTTGGCTCTAAATAATTATTGTCTATTAGATGCAGATCAAAAAGGATTTTTTTTACAGGCTATGTGCCATTTCTTTTTTTTTATAAACTCGACAGTATCTGTTACTTTTATTATTTCAGTTTTCATTGATTCGCTTAACCTATTTTCAACATGTTTCAGTCTTCCAAGTAATTTCCGGATTTCAGCATCACTCATTTTTGTTTTTAAGTCAAATTTCCATCGTCCATCATTAAGCTCCATGATTCGTAATATCATTTCCGCTCTCATCATATTTGATCTCCTTTAATCTTGTTGTATTTTAGCTAGCGTGTTACTTTTTATCATTAATTATTAATAAACTTACTGTGTCAAAATGAAATAAATTCTGATATTTCTACATCATTCTCAATACAACTACTCAATCTAACAAACATCAAAACCAGAAACATTTTCCACAAAATATATGCATATGCAGTTGCATATGCACGTGCATATAGATACATTATCTATCTTTACAACCTTGGGGACAAACGTTGATGTTTTTGGCATGGTTGTTCTGGAAGAAGGCCCCCCAGGAACGATTTCATTTAAAACACCTGGAGCATATACAGATGCAATTGTTGAATTGTGAAATAACCTCAACAGATTCATTTAGGAAACATCGTAGGATTTGAGGAATAAAATGGTCAAAATAAATATTAGTATAGAAGGAGAAGACATCGAAGAGATAATAGGTGAACTACTAAACGTTGGAATTGACTTGTTGAAGTCTAACAGAAAGGAAATCAGTGAAATATTAAAAATTCTTGCAGATGAATCACTTGATGTCATGTTGGAGCATAAAACACTTGAGAAAGGGGCGATGCTTTATAGGAAAATCAACAGCGAAATAAATTGGACGTATAAACGAGATAAAAATAAGGGATAACAATTTTCTTCATTAGTGGCCTATATCTATATTTCTGTAAACTCCCTCGAACATTTTGTTAAAAGCTCTATCCCATCTTTTTTTACAAGGATATCATCTTCTATTCTGACACCGCCAAATCCAGAAATATACACACCAGGTTCAACGGTAAACACCATGTTTTCTTTTAAAAGAACATTACTTTTTGGGCTTAGCCCCATACTTCCATCATGAACAGCGAGCCCAAGAGAATGTCCTGTTGAGTGAATGAAACATCCTTTAAATTTGGTGGTATCAATATATGTTTGTACCGCAGTATGTATTTTATCTCCTGTCACTTCGGGCTTTATCGTATCAAAACCGATCTGTTGGGCTGCAAGTACTGTTTCATACATTTCTTTCTGTTTTTTCTCTGCTTTTCCAAAGACATATGTCCTTGTCATATCTGAATTGTATTTTTGAATGCAGGCCCCCAAGTCAAATAAGGTAAAATCACCTTTTTTTAACCTGGTATCTCCATGGCTATAATGGGGCTCTGCAGTATTTTTATCAAATGAGGAGATGGTTTCAAAAGCTGGACGATCTGCACCAAATTTTTGCAGGTGATATTCTATTTCTGCAGCGATTTCATATTCATACATTCCTTCGTGAATTAGGTCAGGTATCTTTTTCATCACAGCATCAGAGATGCTGCAGGCTTTTCGTATTTGTTGTATCTCTTGCTTGTCTTTTACCAGCCGCACTTCCATTAGTTCCCTTGAAATGTCAGCAAATTTTGATTCTGGAAGGAGGTTGTTTAATTTACAAAAATCTGCATGTGACAGACGAGAATAATTTATACCCACATTTTTAAAAGATGAAGTAAGCTTTTGAACAGTCGTCTTATAGTCTTCTCGATCGTTATAAATGTGAAGAGGCAAGTTTGCTTTACTTGCACTTTCTGCTTCGAGTTCGGAGACAACAAGACCGAGTGTACCGTCAGGATATAAAATAGCAAGGGATCCTTCGAAAATTCCTTTTGAAAGACCAGTTACATAAAAAAAGTTATCGTCAATAAAAGGATGTGTGGAATTTTTAATAAGTATTGCATCTAATTTCTTTTTTGTATGATTAAAAATATTTTTTACTCTCTCTCTCACGTAGAAACCACCAAGTATCTATTTGTACCTATTACTGACATTAATTAATAAAAAAAAGAAGTAGTGATTAGAAATCTACACTGTATCTATACTGCTTTTTCGATGGTAGAGATCAGGTTTTGTAGTTGATCGAGATCTTGTTTGATGTTTTCTACTTCTTTCATCTTTTCTTGTTCAAAACTCTTCAAAATCTTCGGTAAGTCAGATGTGAGTTTGTAAAGATGGACAGGTCTTCCTTTTCCTTTCTTTTTTATATCGCGTTTTTTTGCCCAACCTCTTCGTCTGAGCTCTTGCATCGCAACACTTACTTCAGGTTGTCTGAGATCTGCTCCTTGTTCAACATCTGCAGAGCGACATTCTTCAACCTGAGAGATATAAAGTAACGTCTTTGCAAGATTTTTAGGCATCCCTAGATCTGCGAACAATTTGACTGCTTTAGTATCCTTCTCATCCAATACGAATGATCTTTTTCGTTTCATGCCTTCTCCTCATGAAATAAATCAATTCTTAAGTATTTATATTTTTCTCTTTTTTCAATTGCATAACCTATTTTCAAATTACCAATTTTTATATGTAACTGTATTATTTAAATCTTTTTATTTTTAAATTGCTCTCCCTCAACATTTGTTTCGCAAGATCATCAGGATAGTCCCCAGAATAGATAATTTCTGTAACACCCGCATTAATAAGCATTTTTACACACACAACACAAGGAGTATTTGTACAATAAAGCGTAGAGCCCTTTATGGAGACACCAAACACTGCTGCCTGAATAATTGCATTCTGCTCCGCATGAAGTCCTCGACACAACTCATGTCGCTCACCAGGAGGAATATTCATTTTTTCTCTAAGACAACCAACCTCAGAACAATGCTTAAGACCCTTTGGAGCGCCATTATACCCCGTACTTAAAATATGTTTATCTTTAACAAGAAGCGCCCCAACTTTTCTTCGTAAACACGTACTTCTTTTTGATACAAGATCAGCCATTTCCATAAAATATTCATCGTACGACGGTCGCTCTCCCATAAAAATCAAAAGATAATAGCATGAGGTGCTTAATATAATTATGATTTTGCAAACTCAAAAACAAAGAGAGATATTACTTCTTCAGCTTAATTTCGACTTCAAAAAAATCTTTTGAGACAAATGAATTCTTAAAAATCTTTCTTGCGTCATCCTCTAACACCTGATGATTCAGATATCGAGGGCTGATATGCGTTAAAAATAATTTTTCCACATGTGCTTTTTTTGCAATCCTAGCCGCCTGAGCAGCAGTTGTATGTCCATACTCGATTGCAATATCTTCAAGTTCAGAATCAAATGTTGCCTCATGAATCAACACATCAGCATCCCGAGAGAACTCTATCATTTTCTCACATGGTTTTGTATCTCCAGAGATAACGATCTTACGTCCTTTTCTCGAAGGACCTAGAATCATATCTGAAGTGATTATCGTTCCATCTTTCAACGTTATTGACTGCCCTCTCTGAAGTTTACTAAAAAGTGGACCTTCAGGGACCCCAAGCTTTAGCGCCTTGGGTTTATTAAATTTTCCAGGACGATTTTTTTCTTCAAAACAGTAGGCAAACGCAGGGACATTATGTAAAACCTTTAAAACACGTATGACATAGCCATGAAATTCAAGAACGTCACCGTTATCTACTTCATGTACAACTACTTTATATGAAGGACGGAAATAACCAAGAGAAAACAGTTGAGATGCTAGTTGTTTCATACCTTTAGGCCCATAGATATGAAGAGGTTTATCTCTATCATTTAACTGCATTGTTTGGATAAGCCCGGGAAGGCCAAGGAAATGATCTCCATGGAAATGAGTGATAAATATCTGAGATACCTGCATGTAACTGAGTTTTGATTTCTGAAACTGCCGTTGTGTTCCTTCCCCACAGTCAAAAAGCGTTATCTCACTACCTCTTTTTACTGCAATAGAAGTTACGTTTCTTTTCACCGTCGGCCAGCTTCCACCAGTTCCAAGGAAGATAATGCTTAGTTGCGTCATTTAAAAAGCGGATACTCACATTGGGTAAAAGCATTTTGGTCAATTTAGACCTTAACCTAAAAATAATTTTCGCATTGATTTAAGGTTATTCGTGGGTAGTTTTTGTACAATAATAAATGTTGTAAATTTTAATTTAAAGGTTTGTATTCAATTGATTTAAACGTGGTTATCAGAAGATATGTCCATCTAAACTCATTATATTAATCCAATCAAAACCTCAATAGAGAATACAGTTCCATCAGATGTGGAAGAAGTTTGTAGGTGAGCTATTATACCAAAGATATTTTGATGTTTCTACAAAAATATCTTTTCTTAAATGTTGGAACCAATACATTGTAGGGCTTCAATAATTTCCTCTACCTGGTTAAATTCATTTAACGCTTTTTCATCCATGACTGGAATCTTACGCAACCGCAAGATGCAAAGGAATCACAACAATTAGAAAATAAAAACACAATTTATACTTCTTTGATAAATCATTTTATTTACTCGTAATAACTCCGGCCATTAAAAGAACAAAACCCCTTCGGGGAAATTACCGACGGCTCCCGCTAGGCAATATATAGTTCCAATCACTAATTTTCCCTCCAAAATTCCACTTTGGTGGTGGTTTACACTTCCAAGTCAATGCATATTCCATTTTTTTACCGCAATTTGGA
>JAUWCF010000167.1 GCA_030609445.1 Thermoplasmatota archaeon
GATATCTACCGCATATGGAGGCCTTCTCCACTATACAGAGCCAGGCGACTTGAAAAAGCACTCAAAACACCAGCACAAATATACTACAAATGGGAAGGAGTAAGCCCACCCGGAAGTCATAAACCTAACTCAGCAGTAGCACAAGCATACTACAACAAAAAAGCAGGCGTCGAACGAATCGTAACAGAGACAGGAGCAGGGCAATGGGGATCAGCACTTGCATTTAGCACACGTATTTTTGATATTAAATGTAGAATCTATATGGTGAGGTGCAGCTATGAACAAAAACCATATAGAAGAATACTTATAGAAAACTGGGGGGCTGAAGTATTTCCAAGCCCAACAAAACTGACAAACGTGGGACGAGAAATGCTGAAAAAAGATCCAAACACCTCAGGAAGCCTTGGAATAGCAATAAGTGAAGCAGTAGAAGATGCTGCGACACATGACAACACAAACTATGCCCTTGGATCAGTACTTAATCATGTCGTACTTCACCAAACAATCATCGGTCTTGAATTAAAAAAACAATTCGAACTCATTGACAAATATCCAGATATAATAGTTGGATGCGTCGGAGGAGGAAGTAACTTTTCAGGAGCAAGTTTTCCATTTGTAAGAGACAAAATAATCGGAAAAAAACCTGATCTAAAGATAGT
The DNA here is from genome assembly GCA_030609445.1 of Thermoplasmatota archaeon. Lineage (GTDB taxonomy): Archaea > Thermoplasmatota > E2 > DHVEG-1 > DHVEG-1 > JAUWYM01. The sequence goes on from JAUWCF010000167.1 coordinate 660, forward strand.
ATCTGTCGAACCACTTGCATGTCCAACACTTACAGAAGGAGAATACCGATACGACTTTGGAGATAGCGTAGGTCTCACACCACTTCTCAAGATGTATACGCTAGGACACAATTTTATACCCGCTGCAATTCACGCAGGAGGACTAAGATACCATGGGGATTCGCCACTACTCTCCAAATTAACAAAAGACGGCTATATGGAGGCAGTTGCATATTATCAAAACGAAATCTTCGAGGCGGCAATGCTTTTTGCAAGAACCGAAGGATTCATCGTAGCACCAGAAGCAGCACATGCCGTAAAAGCCGCAATTGATTTTGCAAAAATGTGTAAACACAAAAACGAGAAGAAAATAATAGTTTTTGCAAACAGCGGACATGGCCACTTTGATCTTTCAGCATATGATGCTTACCATAACAAAGCCATCCAAGACTATAAACATCCAAAGAATCTTATCAAAAAATCCATAACAACTATTCCAAAAATATAAAAAAGAATCATTATAGTTGCTAAAAAACCAAAAAAATATAAGGCACATTACAATACAATGTAATATCATAAGTGGAGAGATGTGGAATGGAATGGAAAAATAGATCAGCCTATGTTTTTATAAAAACAACAAAAGGAAAAGCAGATGAAGTCTGGAAACAGTTTCAAAAATGGGATAACGTAATTGGTACGTGGATTGTAACAGGAGAATGGGATGTCATCGTCTGGTTTGACGCACAAGACTGGGATACCGTACACGAATGCGTCTCAACTATCAAAAGCTGGAAAGAAGTAGAACAAACAAGTTCACATATGGTATACAACGGCCACAAAAATGATAACTGGTGGTGGGAAAAACCTGCAGGAGCATGGGTGCTAACACGGGAAAACAATTTCGATGAAACACAAGAGAAAATGAAGAAATGGAACTGGATGACAAGTGGCGCGAGCATCCCTGGCGACTGGGATTATATCTCATGGGTAGGTGGAAAAAACTGGGATGAAGTCTGGAATCACCTAGCAGAGATAAAGAAAGGAGCATGGCAGACAACAACTCATGTCCCTATTAAATCATGGTGGAAAGAAAGCTGGAAAGACAACTGGTGGCAGTAAAACCCCCATAATCTTCTCCTTTTTTTGTTACATCATATTTTATTTCGTCAATATATTTATGTACTACCATAGCACTTAATAAAGGATGTTTGTTATCCAATTTCGGTTTTCAAGGGGTTGAAAAATTATGAAAAACTTAGACATTACAACATTGCGACATGGTACTGCTCTTGTAAAAAAAGGATTTGCTAAGATGCAGAAAGGCGGCGTCATCATGGACGTCATCAATTTTGAACAGGCAAAAATTGCAGAAGAGGCAGGAGCCGTTGCAGTTATGGCACTTGAAAGAGTCCCAGCAGATATCCGTGCACACGGTGGCGTTGCAAAGATGGCAGATCCAAAGATAATCCAGGAGATAATGGACACCGTACGAATTCCTGTAATGGCAAAGGTACGTATCGGACATTTCGTTGAGGCACAGGCTTTAGAAGCATTAGGTGTCGATATGATTGATGAATCTGAAGTACTTACTCCTGCAGATCCGTTTTATCATGTTGATAAGCAACTATTTACCATACCTTTTGTCTGCGGATGTCGTAATCTCGGCGAAGCTGTTCGAAGGATATGGGAAGGAGCTGCAATGATTCGTACAAAAGGCGAGGCAGGAACCGGAAATATCATTGAAGCAATACGTCATCAACGTATGGTAACAAGTATGATACAGACTTTAAAGGAGATGGAGAGAACAGAGCTCCAGGCCCTTGCAAAGGAGTATTCGCAAAGCTACGTCAATTCAATTACAACACTCACCAATCAAAAAGTAGAAGATTCAAGCATTATTTTTGAAAAATACAGCTATAATACTGTGAAAAAAGAAATGATAGATATTTTAATAGAGATTAAAGAAATCCAGCGTCTTCCAGTTGTAAACTTTGCTGCAGGTGGAGTTGCAACTCCAGCGGATGCCGCAATTATGATGCAACTTGGTAGCGATGGAGTATTTGTAGGATCTGGGATTTTTAAATCAGAAAATCCCAAGAAACGAGCCAAAGCAATCGTTGAGGCAGTCGCACACTATGATGAAGCAGATGTAATTGTGGAAGTCAGTAAAGATTTAGGGGATGCAATGCCTGGTATTGAAATAGAAACCATCCCTAAAGAGC
>JAUWCF010000071.1 GCA_030609445.1 Thermoplasmatota archaeon
CCTCTTTAGCCTTAGCATGAAATGCTTCAGAATCATGCAAGGGTACTTTTCCACTTCCAATAATTGCAATAGCTTTGAGATTTTTGGAACCCATAACTGCGCCAGGTCCACCTCTTCCTGCATGTCGATGTCCATCTACAGTGATAGCTGAAAACTTAACAAGATTTTCTCCAGCAGGTCCAATAACTGCAGTTTTTGCTTTTTCTTCAGTTTTTTGTAACCAATTGTGAGTATCGAGGCATTCTTCTCCCCATAGTTTAGAAGCATCTTTAAACTCAACGGAATCGTCTTTTATTACGATGTAACCTGGAGTTTTGGATCGTCCGTTGAGTATGATAAAATCCCAGCCTGCCTTCTTCATCTCAGCAGCAAAGCTTCCACCAAAATGAGAGTCTAAAAAAAGATTGGTTTGAGGAGATTTTGTAACTACGGTTCCTCGACCCGAAGTCTGGGTGCGGGTACCGGTAAGTGGCCCCGTTGTAAACATCAAGATATTTTCTGGTGATAGTGGATCAGTTCCCTTAGGAAGTTTATCAAATAGAATTTTTGCTCCAAGTCCTTTTGCCCCTATGAATCTCTTTGCAGCAGCCATATCTGTTTTTTCGACAGTTGTAGTATGAGTCTTTAAATCAATAACGAGCATTTTTCCGGTGTATCCGCCACTCACTAAATCACACTCCACATATCAAAGATTAAGATAATTTTCGGTTTATCTCCAAAAGATCAATAAGCAATGAAAAACCAGTTTCACGACGACCTGCACCAGGGCCAACAATCGTTACTGGACCTAATTCGTCAGTATAATATGTTAATGCATTAATGGCTTCACAGACACCAGCAAGTGGATCACTGAGAGGCAGCTTTTCTGGTGACACCTTTGCCTTAACAGAGCCATCTGACTGAATCTCTGCACTTCCGATAAGTTTCCATCGTTTTCCCTCAGCCTTTGCCTTCTTCACATCTTCTCCAGTGATTCCAGTTATGCCTTTTCTTTGTACATCGTTTACGGAGAGATTCTTTCCAAGGACGACGTTGGATAAAATAACTACCTTACCAAGAGCATCTAAACCTTCTACGTCTCCTGTTGGATCAGCTTCAGCATATCCAAGTTCTTGTGCCTTTTTTAATGCGTCGTCATACGACATGCCTCCTTCCATCCGGGTGAGGATGTAGTTGGTTGTACCATTCAAAATACCTTTAAAGCCGGTGATCTTGTTTCCTGCAAGAGTGAATTTGGCGAGATTTAACACTGGAGTTCCAGCAAGTACAACACCTTCGAATCCATAATGTACGTTATTTGACGCAGCAAGATCTAATAGCTCCATAACTTGTTTTACAACAGGTCCTTTGTTTGTAGATACCACATTTTTTCCTGCATTAAGAGCCGCCTTGATGTGTGTAAGAGCAGGTTCTCCTGTTTTGACATCGGTATACGTAACCTCTATAATTGTATCAGCATTGGTCTCTTGAATAGTAGCCATGCTATCCATCCCCTTAACTCCTGTTGGATATTCGTCAAGTTTTTTACCCTTTTTTACCAGCTCAAGCATTTTTTCCATATCAAGACCGGCTTCATCATAGACTGCTCCCTTCATGATATCAGAAATAGCTACTATTTTGAAGTGAAAGTCATATTTTTCCCCTAGCATATCTTTTTTTTCCAGAAGTATTTCTGTCAGGCCTTGACCTACCGTTCCAAAACCAATAAACGCGATTTTAAACTGCATAACTCATGCCTCCCTGTGATGAAGTGTAGGCGCAGCAATAAATGCCAGTCCTTTCTCAGTCAATGCCTTTGCAGTGTTGTTTATCGTCTCATGTTTATCCAGGTAGTTTTGAGTGAGAGCAGGCATTAGTCCTTTCTCATCAATATCTTTCTTAGTTAAGAAATATTCAGCTATATCTGACGGGTGTTTTCTTTTCTGTTCCACTGAAATCTCCCCGCCTTCATGTTTAGCACTGATGTTCTTTACTTTTGAGGCAATCTCTAAAAGCTCATCTCTTCGATCATATGGTTGGATGACAATGCTTTTCCATGTCTCAAAAATATGATGTTCAAATCTGACAAAATTTTCAAGACCAAGAGATTTTCTGATGTCGCCGCTGAATTCAATAGTTGCGTTGTCCACTGAGTTGGAGAAATTAAATCCAATAAGTGATGTGGACCCATCTTCTCTACAGAACATTCGAGCAGCCATAAGCGTCCAAAACACAGCATACGGGTTATCGTTTCCCATGTAGACAGAAATCTTAAATTCTATATCTATCCCCAGTTTATGCAGCATGTATGCTAAAAGTATGGTTCCTGGGTTAATATTTAATACCTGATTCACGCCATAGTTTGTATAATAGTAAAGAAACTCATCTACCCATTTAATTGGATGATCATTTGGTTGACCAACGCCTCCAAAATAGCCGGTTATTGTTTCTGGGCCACCAAGATGAACGTTAGAGCCATCAGTACCTTTTGTATCAAGTGTTTCGCACCAGCTTGCTCCTAAGATTTGCATAGCTGCACTCATTGCCAAAAGATCATTGTCTTCCTCCTGCTCCTTCATACATCGCACCCGAATAAAACGACCTGGCATCAGTTCTTTTTTCTCTACGGCCTGACGAGCCTGAACCATAAAAAATGGAAAATACTGACATGCACTTATTTCTAAAGTAACTGCAAAATCCTCGTTGAAGCTCATTGTTTCAACCTTATCACCCAAGATTGCTCTACGGTACTCGTCGACAGTAATGAAAGCACCATTGTCTTTTTGCTCTATCAGCCACTCTAGATCTTTCACGTAGGATGATTTTTTCTCCCGCAACCGTTCCATGAGATTTTCAATTTTGCCTGATTCTTTGGCCTTTCTATTTATTTCATCAGGTCCACCATATTTTTCAACTACTGCCAAAAGATCATTGACTAGTTTGTTTTTAGGATCTATCAAAAATGCGTTTATTTCATCAAGTCTTTTATTTTCTATAGCTAATTTGCTTCGTATACCATTAGACATGTATAAATTCCTCCCTAAACCAATATAATTCTATTGTTTACAGAGGAGGCAATTAAAACAGAGCTATAAATAATGTTTGTTTTTCTATTTCCAATGACCTAAATAAATCACATTTCTTCTAAACATATTTATCATGTAGAATAAAAATGGAGTGAGAAACAATTAGTGGGAAAAAGCCATGTTTATTCTTCGGGAAAATCTTCTTTCATAAATTTAAACTTTTCCTTGTCCAAATCCTTAATTTCTTGTTTTACGATATCAAGAATCCCGACAACAGAGATAATACTTAACTTTGTACCATAACTTTGACAAGATTTAACTAGTTCTCCATATAGTCTTGTCTCCATTGATCTATATTCATCTAATTGCAGTTTTTCACCTGCAGACAATCCTTCGTTTTCCATCATTTAACATCAAGACATGTAATACTCTATTGATTTATATTATTATTTCAAAAACTAAGTCCAAAGAAAGATGATGTTCGCCTAGTTTGTTTTGAGTTTTTTGTTCATAAATTGTTCTAGTTTATCAAAGGCTTTCTCTAATGTCTCTAGCTGCGGGAGGATAACTGCTCTAAAATGATTTTTACCATATGTTGAGCAGAAACCTGATCCATGAACAACCAAAACATGTGCTTCATGCAGTAGATCCAAAACAAACTCTTTATCGTCCTTCCAAAGACCGTTTTCCATCGCCTCAATTTTTGGAAATATGTAAAATGCACCATCTGGTTTTGCCGTTGAAATACCCTCAATTTCATTAAGCCGTTTATAGGAGAAATCACGGCGTTTTCGTAGTTTTTGATTCACCATTTCAATATGGTTTTGTGGACCTTTTAACGCCGCAATACACGCACGTTGACAAACAGAACTTGCACAAAGTCTCGAGCGTGCAATACGCATAAACGCATCTTGTATTTCATCAAGTTCACCTGAATGATAAAAGAGAGTATAACCTACCCTCCATCCAGGGACAAGATATACTTTGGAAAAACCATTAAACGTTATTACTGGTACATCTTTTGCAAGAGCAGCTGTTGCATATTGTTTCCCGTCAAATGTGAGGTCATCATAAATTTCATCAGAGATAACTGGGAGCTTATACTCACCTGCAAGGTCAATAATATTTTTTATAACATTTTTTGAATATAACGCGCCTGTTGGATTATTTGGGTTAATAAGAACTATTCCTTTCGTGCGTTTTGATATCTTCTTTCGGATGTCTTCTACATCTGGCTGCCATCCCTCTTCTTCGATACAACGATATGCAACAGGTTCAGCATTGTTAAAACGTGTGATGAGTGTATATTGCGGATAGGTCGGTCCAGGTATTAAAAGTTCATCACCAGGATCAAGTGACGCATTGAGAAGTATTTGAAGGGATTCAGTAACGCCTGTTGTTATACAGAGACCATCAGGAGTATAAGTAACATTATTTCTCTTTTGTTCCCGTTCAACAATTCCCGTTCTCAGCTCCAAATAGCCCTCTGAAGGACTGTACCCATTATGTCCTTCATTTGCAGCTTCAAAGAGAGCATCTTTCATATGCTGTGGAGTATCAAAATCATATTTATTTGGATCGCCAATATTTAGGTGTAAAACAGGGATGCCTTTTTTCTCTAATTTCTTTGCAGGAAGAACCACATCTCTTATCGCATAAGAAACCCCTTGTGAACGCCTCGATGCTTTTATCATAAAAATCAAGTAACCCCTCATAGAAATTTTACATAAATAGTTGATGGTCACTCAACATATCATAATTTGATAAAAACAACAAGCCTTTCTTAGCAAGAATCCTCTTTTACGGTACATTGAAACATATGTCTATCCTCTAGATACCTAATATCTTCGGTAACAAGAACTGAGGAACCGTTTTTTCGTTTATGAATAGTTTTTAAACGAACAATTCCTTGTTTTTTGATTTGCTTTATTTTCTTTTCAACACCATCTTTATCTTCTATTAAATCAAAATCTGCAAGATTAAGAAGCAGCATCTCATCCTTTTTATAACCAAGTTTCTTATCGATATTCTCACTACAGTCGACAATATTTGCCTTTTCATCAAAAAGAAACATATAATCAAATTCTCCTTTAGATTGCTTTGCCTTTAATTTTTCTTCTGTACAAATAAGCTTTTCTTGGATGCTGCTTAGCTCATTAAAAACATGGGGAGATTTCATTCTCATCTCCCGAAGTCTCTTATTTTTTATAATTAACTCTTCAATTTTTTGCTCTGATTGAACATGAGTGGTGATATCTTTATGTATCCCGCGGTATCCTCGAAAATCACCATCTCCATCAAATATGGGAACAGCATTAGTAAAGATGCGCACCTTGCTCCCATCTTTATGAATATAATAATTCTCAAGTTTATGTATTGGCTTCTGCTTTTCACTGGCATCTTTAAATACTGCTTCAGTTTTTTTTGCTTCTTCAGAAGGCATGAGTTCAAAAACAGATTTACCTATAACCTCTTCTGGCGCATATCCTAATGTTTCGGCAACCTTTGCAGAACAAGCGATATACACACCTTTTGCATCAGTCTCCCACGCCCAATCATCAATATTTTTTAACAGATCTTGGTATTTTTCTTCAGCTACTTCTTTTGCTTTTAGTGTTTCTTCGAATATCTCTCCTTTTTTTACTCCCACCTTTTGTATCGCTAGTTTTAAGCTCGTCATGACTCTATTAAGTGATTCTGTCAGGTTATTTATTTCAAATATTTCACTTCTTTCTAGTTCAACATCAAGATTTCCTTTACTTATCTCATCGATGTTTTTTGTTAATTTTTCTAAAGGCCGTGAAATAAAATACGCCATAACAAGCGCAACAACAAATGTACTTACAAGAATAAGACCAAGAAACGCCGTTGCAACTTGAAAGTCTACAAAACCACCAATAATACCAACAGGTACCATAGAAATCGCCAGGCACATTATTATCAGTAATACTTTAAGTCTCATTTTTCC
>JAUWCF010000107.1 GCA_030609445.1 Thermoplasmatota archaeon
CCTCTCCAGAATCTCCTGTGTTTACGATTTCAGGATCAATAGGGATGTCTCCAAGAAATGGGATCTTGAAATCTATTGATGCTTTTTTGCCTCCGCCTGTTTTGAAGATATCAATAGCTTTGTCACAATGTGGACATTTGAAACCACTCATATTTTCGATAATTCCAATTACTGGCATATTCATTTTCTTTACAAAGTTAATAGATTTTCTCACGCTTACAAGTGCTACATCCTGTGGTGTTGTTACAACTACTGCACCGTCACTATCTGGTATGAGTTGTGCTATACTCAATGGTTCATCGCCTGTTCCGGGTGGCAAATCAATAATTAGATAATCTAAATCTCCCCAGCTTACATCTCCAATGAATTGTTTAAGTGCCCCCATCTTAAGTGGCCCACGCCAGATAACTGGAGAATCTTTGTCTTGTAATAGAAACGCCATTGACATAACTTTAAGTTTCGGTAACGCAGAGACTGGCGCTATCCCTGTTTCAGATGCTCCGGGCTTCTTATCTTCGATACCAAGTATTTTAGGGATGCTTGGGCCATGAAGATCGCCATCAAGTAGTCCCACATTGTATCCTTTTTCCGAAAGTGAAATTGCAAGATTTGCAGAAACAGTGCTTTTACCGACACCACCCTTGCCGCTTAATACGACAATCTTGTGTTTTATATTGCTCAGATTGGTTTTAATCTTAGAATCGTCCTGATGTTGTTTCATGTTTTACCTCCACATTTTTTCATTTCAATTCTTCACTGTTTTAACTGAAAGAAAGATAAGGGAAAAGGACCCTCCTTTTAAATCTTTTTAAGGTGCGTCCTTTTTTTCTTTAGACAGTTCTTGGAGTCTTTCTTTTATATCTTTTAGTTCTTCTTCTAAGCCTTTGACTATGTTTTCAAGATGTGTTTTTTCATCTTCTCTGCTGGGTTCAGGATATGTATCCCTATAGTATGGGGCTGGTTCGTAATATGGATCTGGCTGATATTCTCTACGCCAAAAACCTCTACCGCGACCCCAGAATCCACGTCCACGGCCTCTGCCATAGCCTCGTCCAAAGCCTCTGCCTCTTGGCACTCCCTTTGTAAAGCCTGGGCTGTCGTAACCTGCACAATAACCTAGACTCCTTCCGGTTCTTGATCCATAGCCTTCAGGTCCTGTTCTATCGCCACCTGGCATATTTTTTCACCTCCTTTTATCTTTGAATGTAATCTCCACCTTGGATACGGATGGCATATCCATTCACCAATGCGTCTATCACTTTTTTCCGGGCGCGTTGTAGATCATTCCATAGTGTTTTTCGTGAAACACCCATTTTTGCTGCTGCCTCTTCTTGCGTTAGATCTTCGAGATCGACAAGGCGAAGTGCTTCGAGTTCTTCTATACTAAGTATGATCGTGTTTGTGAAGGGTTGTTGCGGTCCATGTGGTTTGAAGTATGTTGTTTCAGGGAGTTGTTCAATCCATCGTCTTCCCCTGCATCGTCCACGTTGTTTTCCCTGTCCACGTCCGTATCCAGGCATGATTTTACATTCCTATATGTTACACATATGCGAACTAATATAAATAGATTTCTATCAGCTGTTGAGTTGTCTCCTGGAATTCAGGCATCTTAATCAATGCAAAAAAACTTGAAATACTGGAGATGCAATTACTATCACGCTTTAGGTGAAGGCAGTGAAGGTAAAAGACATAAACGTTGGGATATTAAGAATCGAAGGAACAAACTGCGAGCAAGAATCATATGATTCTTTCAAAAGACTTGGGGCAAACCCTGAATTTGTGCACTTAAAGCAACTGCTTGGTATGGATTGCACTAAAGATGAAAAACGAGATATTTTTGATTATCAGTGTCTTATGATGCCAGGAGGTTTTTCAGCAGGTGATTATATCCGGGCAGGAGCTATTTTTGCAGCACGAATTAAAAGCAAACTACAAAAAGATTTGTCAGAGTTCGTTTCTCAGGAATATCCAGTACTTGGGATATGTAACGGTTTTCAAGTGTTAACCGAGCTTGGATTGCTTCCTGGAGTTGATAATGTTGTTAGTGCAATTCCTGAGGCTTGTCTTTATCTTAATGATTCAAATAGGTTTGAATGTCGACCAACGCTGTTGAAGCATGAGAATAATGGTACTTGTGTTTTTACATCAAAGATCCCTAAAAACGATATACGGTTGATTCCTAGTGCACATGCAGAGGGGAAATTGTTATTTCCTCAGGAGGAACAGGATAAGTATCTCAAAAAGCTAGAGGAGAATGATCAAGTCGTGTTTCGTTATGTAGATCCTGAGGGCAATTATGCTGGATATCCATGGAATCCAAACGGTTCTCTATCAAATATTGCTGGTATTTGTAATCATATTGGTAATGTTTTTGGTATGATGCCTCATCCTGAGAGAACTTTTTATAGGCATCAGCATCCTGATTGGACGGCAAAGGGGCTAAACGAAAACATTGGAGACGGAAAAGCTATATTTGAGTCTGTGTTAGAATATATTTCTCGGAGGTTTTAATATGCCAAAGGTCGTAACATGTCTTTTGGAAAATAATGGAGAAATCCTTATCTTAAAAAGAAGTGAAGAGGTTGGAACATATCAAGAGTTGTGGGGCGGTGTTGCTGGCTTTGTTGAGGGAAATGAAGAACCACAGGAAACTGCGATAAAAGAAATTAAAGAAGAAGTAGGCATTGAAAAAAAAGATCTTTTATTGGTAAAAAAGGAAGATGCTATCAAATTCACTGATCTTTATGAAGATAAATTGTATGAATGGATTGTGTATCCGTTTTTGTTTCATATTAAAGATAGAGGTAAGATACAAATTGATCGGGAGCATACTGAATTTCGATGGGTTAAGCCTTCGGAATTAAAAAAGTATGACACTGTTCCACGTTTCAAAGAAATTGTTTTAAAAATATTTGGATGAAGCTTTTGGATGGGGAAGCGTGGAGGAGGTGGTGAGGAGAGAGAAAAATGTCCCCCATCCATTGACTATATATCAGTCTGTAAGTATATAAACTTTTTTATTAAAATAACAAATATAATCGTTTCGATAGATGGCTCCCAGCAATCATTCCCTATCGTCAATCAAATCTAACACATCTTCAATACAAGAAAACGTTTTTTCAACAGGCTGTGCCGTATCAATGATATACCAACCCCTTGCCAGATCTATAGCTTTCTCTCGAACTTTGACAAGCTCACCATACGTTTCAAACATCTCCCGCTCCTTTCGTCTTTTTATACGTTCTAACAACTCATCTGGCTCAGCATCCAAAAAAAACATATATTCAGAAGTAGGAACAAACCTCTCAAAAACCCCATATGTGAACTGTGCTAACCCTTTTGGAAGATACGCAGTACCCATCAGATAACGAACCAGGATAAGCGTATCACAATTCTGGTTACGATAATACATTCTTAACGAACGAAGCACATCAAATGCATAGAAAACAGAAGCAATCAACCGATTAATCTTTCCCTTACCCAGTAGTGCTTTTTTTGTTTCCCGCCCGTAAAAATTATCAGATTCAGGATGTGAACGAATGACGACGTTCTCCCCTTTTTTCTCATATCTATCTCTAATAAGACAAGCATGGGTGTCTTTGCCGACACCATCAAGTCCATCAACAATGATCAATCGCATCGACAAATGAAACACCTACAAAAATCATTTAGAAACATAAATTTTTCACCCCGCAAAAAGCTCCAATTAGAAAGGCAAGAAGACCAAAAAATATCGCAACCAATGTAAAAGTACGATAAAACTTCATATCTACCTGTTTTTTAAAGATCAACTGTAATGACGTACTAAGAAGCATAATATCAGTTACAAAAACAAAGGAGAGATAATACATGTTTTGATAATAAAAACCAAAACTTTTCATAAAAAAAGGAAAAAAACTAAGAGCAATAGCAATAATGTAAAACGCAGCAGAAAGAATATTTGACGCACGAATTCCAATACAGATGGGAAACGATTTAACGCCTTTCTTCTCATCTCCCTCGTAATCCATAACATCCTTCATTATTTCTCTACCCATGCCCGTCAGAAAAGCAATAAATGCAATAATAAAAATCACTGGGGGAATATCAAAAGCTAACGTATCTTTTTCAAGTACTGCTGCTCCACCAAAAATAAAAGGAATGGCCATTGTATAAGCGATATAGAAATTTCCAAGAAGCTTTATTTTCTTCATTTTCACATCATAAAGTATTGCAAAAACTGCTGTGATGAGAGCAATGATAAAACAGGTGTAATTAACAAAAAACGAACTCAGTATCCCCAGAGGAAATAAGATAAAAAACAAGTATAACGCAGTCTTGGGAGCAAGGTCCCCTCGGACAAGTGGACGGTCTAATCTTTTATTTTTTTTATCAATCTCTAGATCATAGTAATCATTTAAAGCAAACGTACTTGCTTCAAGAAACA
>JAUWCF010000181.1 GCA_030609445.1 Thermoplasmatota archaeon
TGCTGCTCATTGGATTAATAAGAGCAGGGGCACCACCATCAGTATTCTATGAAAAACAGGTTTTTATGGCTTGCTTCCCCTTGACCACCGGTCAACGTTCACTTCGTTCACTATAGACCGGGTGGAATTCTTTCTTTAAAACAGAATACCTGCTAAGGCAAATACACGAGAAATAATCAAAGATACGGCAATTCTTTGCTTGATATTACAGGAATATTTGTATTTTTAAACATTTCTTTGAACTGTGTTACTTCTGATTTTTTAAAAGACTTTTTATGGATATATATTCCTGAAACGTTTGGGGTTGCCTTCAATGCATTTTCAAATGATTCTAGATTAATGTTTCCCGCGTCTATATGATATTTAGGGATCATATGACCAAATGCAGCATTTTTTTCAAAGACAACATCTGTGAATCGAGGGGCATAATGTCCTCCGCCAACGCCAACAAGCACGGGAACATCGTTTGGAAAATCTTCTTCATAACGATATTTTTCTAGAAGTTCAAGCAGTGATTGTGCAATGATTGTTGCAGGTTCTTTTTTGTTCCATTCATTCTCTGTGCTTCCTACTTCTACAAAAAACGTGGGAATTTCTAGATATGGTCCATGATGGGTTACTTCAAAACAGATCTGGTAGTTAAGAGTTGTTGTTTTTAAATTCCTTTTAATAAGGCGTAATAGATGTGTCATTAACCGAGGAGATGATTTAACAAGTGTTTTATCATTTCCTCCAAACTGTGCATCTCCATAGTTTCCAATGGGATGGACAGTAAGTGATGGTCTTGCCATTTTACTTCGATGCCGTGAGATAAAAATCGCTTGTCTTGGTGTAATGCCCAACTGATTTTTTATTTCTTTATCGACATTTTCATGCTGTATTTTGCTATCATTTATTGTGACAAGAAAGATATCTTCCAATGTATTATTTATATAGACCGGATTTTTGCAAAAAATATCTATTTCTTCCCAGGAGGTATTTTCTAAAAGACAATTTTTGATATTTGTACTCGCCGGATCTGTTGAAGAAGAAATAATGATGACAGCCATTACTTCCCCAAATAAAATTGTATGTTTTTGTATCTTCCGATAGTCTCAACGTTGTTCTTTTACTATTTTTTTAAGTTTGTCAAGTTGTGCAATATAGTGGATTCTGTTTTTAAGGGTGCATATCTTTGCTATGAATTGCAGTTCATTTGCTTCTTCTTCAGTTGATAATAATCCGATGACTCGCATGTATTTGATGTTAACTTCTTACTTATAAAGCCTTGTTGTACAACTATTACCCAATTTATATAATATTATATGAAAATAATGATATTCGTAAAAAGAGAAGATTATAGACATATCAAAAATATCTAAAGATGCATATATTCTTCTTTACCGCCCTCATCTAGTACTATCTCATCCTTCATCGTTTTATCGTATTCCTTACGAGTGAAGTAACTTAAATAACTCGCAGCTATCCTACGGAGATAATAATCAACAATCTCAATTTCTCTTGGCGAATAATCTTCCTCAAACAATTGACAGTTTAAAGCGTGTGCTCTCTTTCTCAACTCTTCTAATGAATGCTCTTTTGCCGTAGTCCCATCAATATTACAAATAGAGTTTTACTGTTAAAATTCTATGTGCTCTTTTTAGAGCCTTTCAGCCAACGTACACCAAGATAGCAAAATGGTGTATCAAACAAGGCAAAGAGAACTTTCACAAGCCAATAAGGAATTATTAATGTAAATAAGTATTCAACAGTAAATGTTGAATTTGCAGGATCAAACATGGATGTCATCGTTATACCAAAAAATGCAATAAACATAAACAGTGTTGTATCAATAAATGTACTAACAATCGTGCTCAAGTTGTTTCTCAACCATAAGTATTTCCCTTTGGTTTTTTGTTTCCAGAAATTAAACGCCCATATATCATGAAATTGCGCAATGAGAAATGCAGTAATACTTGCAATAAAAATTCGAACAGTTGTTCCAAAAATTGACGTATATGTTTCATGATCTACAAAACTTCTTGAGGCAGTTGGTAGAAGAACTGCGATTACTAGTATACCTAAGACCACAAGAAGAGTGATAAAGGCAATGATGACAAATTCCTGCGTCTTCTTTCTCCCATGAACTTCTTCAATGACATCTGTGATTAGAAATAGTATCGGAAATAAAAGAATACCGACACTTGCCTCAAATATTCCAAAACTAGCTATCTTCAAACCAATCAAATTCGCTGCGATTAATGATCCTACAAACAAACCAAGTAAAATATTGGTCTTCTCTCCCACAGAAAGTTGAGTTAATTTCATTTTTACCGAAGCATGCAACAAAGATCCAGATATTAATTTATCTTTTTTTTCAGCATTTCAACA
>JAUWCF010000037.1 GCA_030609445.1 Thermoplasmatota archaeon
CATATGAAAAAATAAAGGACAAGGAAGAGCTGTTTGTGCCGTCTTTTAATAAAAAATCGTTAACAGTTGAATGGAAGAAAATCCTTGGATCGATGAAGCGAGAGAGCGAAGCAATTGAAGTAGAACTCTCTCAAACTGGAAGGATGAAAAATAATGTCTTAAAAGTTACGCCAGATCATAAGTTTATAACATATAAAAACAGACAGTTGGTTTCAAAAGAAATCGGTAATCTTCTCTCCGATGAAAATATGGTATTACTGGCTCAAAAAATACCTTCATTGATTCAATCATCCACACAAGACCAAAAACTCAGCTATCTATTGGGAGCAATCATGACAGACGGGCACATCTATTTAACTGATACACACGGAGAGGTTCAATTTATCCAAAAACCAACTGAAGAAAAGAAGGAGTTTATTAACACAGTACAAGACTGCCTGCAAACTGTGTTCAATAAATCGTTCCATGAATCCAAGAAAAAACCGTCTAATGGTATTATCAGAGGAGAGGTTGTCTGTGGATCTGCAAACGCATATAGGTGTTATAGCAAACAAATTGCTACACAGATGTTGGAATATAAGCAAAACATTGTACCAATGATTCTCACTGCAGATGAAGAGATGATTTTAAGCTTTTTAGCAGGGGCAATAGATGGCGATGGAAGCTATAATCATCAATCCAATAGGATAAATATCTACTGTTCAAATGAATTGTTGTTACAATCTATTGTAGTCGGATGTCTACGATTGGGTATTGTCCCACAAGTTTCAGTAAATAGAAACATCTACAATATACAGATAGTCGAGCGGGTTGAAAAAATACTAGGATACACAAAAAGAGTTAAAGGAGAGTATAAAAGAGAAACGATTGGGACCCGGTTTTTTTCAGCAAAACAGCTACTGGGAGACATCGGTAATGACGTTAACTTCAAAGGCAGAATAAAAGCATATGTGAATAATAACTTGCTTATAGATGCAGAGAAAATAAGAAACTATGTGCTCCCGCTCTGTGATGACCAGCAGAAGGAAGAAATCAGCAATATCCTTGATTCCGACACAAGAATGCAACGCGTCCGGTTTGGTAAAAATCTTGGCGTTCAAACGGTTTATAATTTAATAGTAGAAGACAATCACGACTATGTCGTATTTACAAGTAGATACACCCCTATTCTTGTCGAGAACTGCCATGCAGCAATCATCTCCCGTGAACTAGGCATTCCGTGTGTTATTGGTACTGGAGACGGTACCTCAAAAATTTCAAGTGGCGCACAGATAACAATTGACTGTTCAGAAGGTATCGGTAAGATATATGATGGTTTGCTTAAATTCAGAGTTGACGAAATTAAGCTCGATAAACTTCCAGACACCAAAACAAAAATCATGATGAATATCGGTGTTCCTGAAAAAGCATTCCAACAATGCCAAATACCTAATGACGGCGTGGGTCTTGCACGAGAGGAATTCATTATCAACTCATATATCGGGATTCATCCACTAGCCCTTCTTGAATATGACCAACTAAAAGAAAAAGCGAAATCTGATCCTAAAATTGCAAAAGTTATCAAAAAAATCGATGAAAAAAGCGTCGGATATGAAAACAAAGTAGACTTCTTCGTTGACACTCTTGCACGAGGCATTGCAAAGATTGCTGCAGGGTTTTATCCAAACGACGTAATTGTTCGCATGTCTGATTTCAAAACAAACGAGTATGCAAACCTTGTCGGAGGATATCTCTACGAACCAGAAGAACACAACCCAATGATAGGCTGGAGAGGCGCATCAAGATATTATGATGAGAAATTCAAACCAGCATATGAGCTTGAATGCAGAGCTATAAAAAAGGTAAGAAATGAAATGGGGCTTACAAACGTTATACCCATGATTCCGTTCTGTAGAACACCTGAAGAAGGGCGCAAAGTCATTGAGATAATGAACGAGTTTGGACTGAAACAGGGAGAAAATGGTCTTCAAGTATATGTGATGTGTGAGATCCCGTCAAATGTTATTGTCGCTGATCAGTTCGCAGACATTTTCGATGGCTTCAGTATCGGCTCAAATGATCTCACCCAACTAACACTTGGTCTTGACCGAGATTCCGATCTTGTCGCCCATATATTTGATGAGCGGAACGATGCGGTAAAACGCCTTGTCAAACAAGTAATTGAAACAGCACATGGCCATGAACCGAGAAGAAAAGTCGGTATCTGCGGACAAGCACCCTCTGATTTCCCCGAGTTTGCTGAATTCCTCGTTGAATGCGGTATCGACAGCATCTCACTTAACCCCGATACAGTTATAAAGACAAGGCTGAAGATTGCTGAGACAGAAAAAAGACTTGGAAGATAAAAACTCAAAGCAATTCTTCCTTTTTTTATTATGCTGCCTGAAAAGTTTTTTATTGGTGATACTAGTTTGTAGGCATATGAAGATTATTCCTCTCATCTATTTTCAAAAAAGAAAAATATATGCAGAAAAAGAGGGTGACGCGTTATCCCTTAAAGAACTGTTATCATATCTTGATAAAGATACAGAAATCTACGTTTATGATAAAGACGGCATAGAGAGAGACAAGCCGAATCTTTGTACATATCCAAAACTTTCTGGACATTGTAAACTTTGGGTTGACTGGGGGCCTCGATCGCTTGGTGATGTCGTTGACACGGTCATGGCAGGTGCAACAAGCATAACTCTGAGGAAAAATCTTTGGCCAAAAGCAGATATTTCCAGCATCAGAGAAATCACTGAAAGCAACATCTATGAAAGCTTTGACTCACAAGACCATACAGCTCAAATCTCGTCATTTTCATTAATGCCTGATGTTGATGGATTTGTTGCATATTCGGAGAAAGGCAAAGTCAAAAGAGATTTTATTTATGACGATGCAATCAAAAACATATGCAAGAGATTTAATACATCCATCATAGAATCCGATGAGGGTTTTTTTCCATACTGGAAAAACATTGGAGCATCAGGATTATTGATAGAGCTAAACACATGGAAAAAGGTGAAGAACCATGAATTCTGAAGCTCAGATTATTATCTCATTTCTCTTCAAACGAAGCGGAAAAGACGAGCTGAAAGATTCTGAAATTTATCTTCCTCTGTCTCTTGAATTAGGGTGGTTTTCTGCAAGAGAAGCAAGAGACTTTGCAACATATGCAATTGAGCAAAAGCTCTTGGTAAAAAAGGGGGCGTTATTGACTCCGGGTTTTGATGTCAAAAAAATTCTGGTTCCTGTTGGTTTTTATCCTTCAACAAAATCTTTTACAATAGAAAAAACTGATGTAAAAGTGGAAGAGGAGCCAGCTGTTGTCGATGTTGTTGTGCAGCGCATTGTTGAAAAAGCAGATATAGACCCCAAGGATATTTTAGAAGATATCAAACAGATTGGAGTTGAAAAAAACATCATATCTGATGTTGCATTATTGTTTATCGCAAAGAAATACAACGTTGACGTGAACGATTGTTTTGATTCTGTTGAAAAAGCAATATTTAAAGAAAATGCAAAATAATTGGAATTAACAGCAGCCCCATGCAGTGACTTCTTCTCACACCCCAGAATACGGGGAGAAAACCGATACATGTTGCTGAGAGAAGAACGAAAAGGCCCATAAATCCTGTAAATATGAAAACAAGTATTGAAATCATCGCAATGGTAAGTGTCACAATGAGCGAATAGGGTGCCTCTGCAAACTTTCTGGCAAATAATCTCCCCACAGAAAGGGTTAAAAAATATGAGAGCGACCCTGCGAATATAAGAAATATGAGCAGATAAATAAGTGTTGTCGGAATCATTAGAGCAGTCCATTCCTCAACAGATATAAGCTCATTTACCGCTAGCGCTGCACCGCTACGTGGCCGTAGGATAATAAATAATACAATGATGACGGAAAATGCACTTGCGGTGTTGACTGAGGAGAGCGTCACTATCGTTTGTTCGTTTCCTGATCCCTCTCTTGCATTCATGGCAAGAATTGTTCCTGTTGCAGATGTGATACCGGGGATGATTGAGACAAGTATTCCTGCAAGGCTACCGGTAATTATTGATAATATCGAAGATCTCTTTTCGTCGGCAGTAAGTATTAGTTTTTCGATTTTCTGCTCAGGGATTACGGGTTTTGTCATAAGTGAGTTGAGAAGTGTCGGCATACCAAACAGTCCTGCAAGTGCGGGAAACAATACGGGAGCGTCAAGTCCGATTGGCGAGTCAAGAGAGAAATCAAGAATCACAAGACCAAAGACGCCTGAGAGGAAAAACACAAACGTTGCAAACAACATTCCTGAAACAGCGGGTCGTATTCCTTTAGCGCCAAAATCATCAATTTTTGCTTTTTCTGTTGCTAGCATAAGAATTGATATCGCAATAAGTATCCAAACCATGATTTCTTGCAGGGTCGAATAAAGAAACAACGGCGACCCTATTATGAACCGGACGAGATAGAGAATAAAGATACAAACGACAATTGCCCCATAGCTTCCAAGGGCCGAGAGCGCAACTGCTTTATAGCCCTTCCCTTCGAGCAGTAATCCATGTGCAGGGAGGACAGAAAGTGCGGTATCTTCATCGGGTGCACCTATGACAGTAGTTCCGAATGCAAAAAAATGAGAAAGAACGGACATCCAACAGGAGAGAAATAGGCAAAAGACCTAAACTGAAAAACTACTAAAAACAATTTAAAAAATGAGAAAGAATTATCTTTTCTTATTTTTATATGATAAAATACCTAATCCTACCAGAGATATTATTACCAAACCAGCTCCTAACAAAGTTACATACGTTCCAGAAAATTCACTTCCTAAAAGCAGGCCAAGTCCAATCCCACCAATTGCAGCAACTGCATATCCAATCTTTTCCTGAGCCATAGTATTTTAATATCTATAATCTCTATTTATGTTTTGGCATCAACCTAAAACTAGTCTTACCATTCTCCTTGTTTTGGTATTAATCTAAACGTAGGTTCTGCTCGCATGGGGTCATCGAGCCAGTCATCAATAGAGCGTTGTATTAACCGTCTACTTCTCCAGTATTTAGCATGCTTTCCCTTGTATTTCTCAAGCAGATTCCGTTGGTTCTTCTTCGACACTTTTACTCCAAGTAGATACGCCATCTCCTCAATTGCATGATAGCTGATTACTCGGTCTTGTTTTTCCCTGAAAAACGCCTCAATTGTTTCCTCTTCCCGTCCCTGCAGGTAGAAGAAGGTTTTACCCCTGTACCTAGCAGACATTATCATCGGGAAGTGTCTCTGAAGGTTACGAACAGTAGAGACAACGAAATCAGATATGAGATAGCCATCCGACATTAGCCTATTGACAAGTTTTATGCCATTAGTTCTGACGATATGGTTTCCTTGTGATCTATGTCCTTCTATCTCTACATCTCTTGTAAAATTATACACAGTTCCAATGTTCAACCCGTGCATTTGTGCTGCTTCAGCCTTAGTATATCCTCCCTTAATGGCTTTGATGACTTTGTTCTTTATTTCTACAGGAAGAGCTCTCGATTGATACTCATATTTCGCTCTTCTATAGATAACGGAAACATGTACTCCATATTTTTTAGCGAGATCCTTTGGACTATGCCCTTCTTGTAGTAGTTTCTGGATGTTTTTAATCTGTTTATCTGACAATTTTCTTTTAGTCATGATTGAAAAATCGAAACATGTTGTATATAAAGATGTTGAAAATCAGTGTTTTATCCAGAAGAAATCTGTAATAAATGATTCAATTAGTGGTAGGAACGCAGCGTCTATTTTTTATAATTATTCATCTTCATCAAGCTTCTTCATTTTTATTAGTTCATCTACTATCATTTCATATGCTTTATATCCATAATCGAAGTAGATGTTACCACTGCGGAATTTATCTTTTTTATCTTTACGTGCCAGAAAAGACCCCAAGGTAGTAGTGCATAATGTGTATAAATACTTATTTAGTAGAGCGTAGTAACCATCATTCACTCAATACACATTTATACACAAATTTGATATAAAATGAGTATGCCTGTCAAAAGAATCAACATAACTCTGAATGAAGACGTATACAAAAAACTTTTGGAGGTTAAGGAACAAGAACACCGAAATATAAGCAATTGTATTGCACACATGATTATAACATACGATTCATGCCTTACATGTCCTTTTAATCATAATGCGAAAGAAATCAAAGAAAAAAGGCAGGAAATAATACGGAAAATCTTAAGTGAATAGCATTTTTTGTTAAAAACGATTTTACAAAGTCATAACCTAGGTTGTAATGCTCTGCCACTATAAATTGATTAGATGTTAGATAACTAATAAACATTACTTTTGTAATTTTTTTGTAATTTTTTCAATTTGATGATTTTAGCACGATAGCTTTATATAACATTAGTGATAAAGTATAACTTGCTATCTAATAACATAGTGGAGATAAAAGGAGATGAAGACAGCTTTTAATCAGATAGATGAAAACTCGTCTAATGACTCAAGCGATATTATTCATGACTTAATTGAAATTATTCGATTTATTCAATTCACAGAAAAAGTCTCCGTTAAACTCTATACTAAGATAGATGATGATGAGATATACAATACCGTTATAGAAGAGTTTAATAAATCGAAGAAACACTCTGCAACTATTTTGTTGTTGACGAATGATCAATCAAAACTCGGGATCGCTGGAACATCTGAAAAACTGAGAAAGTTGAAACCACTAGAGAAAGCAACAGGAATTAAGATAAAAGGGTTCAAGATTCCCTTAAAAAAATCAAAAATTTCCTGTCAAGTGATAAATGAAGGGAAAACGCTACATTTCAAAGTTACTGATTTCATAAGAGAGTTGTTTCCACGTCCGCTCGCCACTCTTATTTCAAAGACCATGGGTTACGAAGAAAAGATGGGCATTGCGACACCATTGACTAAGCATGGAAAAATAATAGGAACTCTGACGATAATTTCACCTTTTTTGTTTGAATATTTTATCCCTTTAGTGAAAAATCCCGCACGGCATATTTCAACTGCTTTAGAACTTACTGATGGACACAACAAGCTGAAGAAGATAACGAAAAAAATCAAACAGCAAAACATTAAACTGGAAAAACTAGATGAGTTGAAAACAGCGTTTCTCAACATCACCAGTCATGAACTTCGGGCACCAATGGCTTCTATAAAAGGATATGCTCAAATGATGTTAAGAAAAAAACTTGGTGAGATCAGTGAGGAACAGAAAAAAGCTCTTGATGTAATTCTCAGGAATGCAAATCGTTTGGATAATCTCGTTCAGGACATTCTCGATATTTCACGGTTGGAATCGGGAACAATGAAGTTTATCGTTGAAAAAACGGACATACAAAAACTAGTAGATGAAGTAACGGAGACCATGCAGTCACCATCTGATCTAAAAGACATTAAAATCAATATAGAAGTGGAAGAAAAGTTGCCTGGTTTGAATATCGATCAAGATCGTATAAAACAAGTTATTATAAACCTTGTGAACAATGCAATAAAGTTCTCGCCTGAGGGTTCCATTATCAATGTAGCAACTAGAAAAGAAAAGGACGGCATTTTGTTTGAAGTGCAAGACTTTGGACGGGGTATACCT
>JAUWCF010000128.1 GCA_030609445.1 Thermoplasmatota archaeon
ATTGTATGTCTTTGCAATAATCTCTGTGTCCCTGTTTTCTTTGACCACCTGTTTTACCGCCCATCTGATCTTTTTGTCATTTAATTTCACCATGTATTCACAAGGCGAAATATTCTGGCGAAATAATTTCAGGACTCTACAATGATAATTTTATTGCAACATCTGTAACAATATCGTTGTTCTGATTTAATTTAAAAAACACAATCAGTTATATGATAATTCTATGTTTTAGTTTTTTGGGGAGGATAAAAAGGGATTTTATTGATTTGATTATAGAAATTCGACCATACTTAAAAATATAAATATCTCCAGAAGATTCGTAATGGAAGCTTATGGTGTATGTTTGTAATATTGAAATAATCAAGGATGGAGAAGAGTTCGTTGTGAGAGTTCATTTAGCCAATGGATCGACCAAAGAATACCTCCATAAGAATCTCGAAGAAGTACTTACAGAGATGGTTATCGCCCTTCAAGATGAGATGGATGAATAACTATTGCAATTCCCCAGCTTAATATTAAGAACGCAATCTTTATAAAACATCCTAACGGGTGTGACTTGTCTTACAGGGTTAATTCCAGAATTGTTTTTCTAAAATACTAGCGTCGTCTTGTTAAACCAAATTTCCATTTTTTCCTGGTACTCCCCGTAAGCAATCTATCGGTTTTGAATACCCATACCACGATAAGTATCGTTACAATAGCAAATATTAATACGTAGATAATCCCGCCGATCACTAACACATAATCGTTAAATATCAATGCTCTTGGCGCAATCATGGGATGAGAAAACGGAATAGCAAAAATCAAGCTTTTTAATGCAAGAGGTAACGTATCAAAATCTGTAAACATTGTAACAAACATAGGTATCATAGCAAGCATTGTTACTGGAAAAGTAAGAGTTTGTGCGCTTTTGTAATTCTTCGCCATGGTTCCAAGAAGCATACAGAGTGCAAGCGCAGCAATAAGGGTGATAAATAAAGAAATACCAATTAATAAAAAATCAGAAGAAGTCAACGCCAAATCAAAATCTGCAAGATTCAGTTCTTCAGACATCTGAAATCCTTGAAAATATTGATTCATACCAAACATATAAACGACAGCAAATATAAGCCCGATGAATGCACTTGCAGCGATTTTTCCTGTAACAATACTTGTTCGTTTCACAGGAAGTGTAAGAAGAGTCTCTAGTGTTTTATTTTCTTTTTCCAACGCCATTGATGAAATAACCATGCTTCCAGCCATAATGATAATCATCATGATAACGATAGGAATTAACATTGACTGGGAAGATAACATGCCTGAAATTGCTCCTGGTGAAAGTCCGATTTCTCTATCTTTAAAATATGTGGTATCCGTTCTTGACGTAGGCCAGAGTGCAATACTTGCATTAACTGTTGCATTGTCTTCAATAAGGACTTTTGATATCTCTCTGTTTATCATTGAAATTAATCCTTCAACAACTTCTGAAGAGATTGTGTCAAAGAGCCCTGCTCCTTTCATCATCCAATATACTTCAAGACTGCCTCGCGTGTCATTGAGTATATCTTTTGAAAAATTCTGCGTAATTATAATCAATGCCAGACCATCTTGTTGTTTCACCTGCTCTAGCCCGTATTGTTTATCTGCAATGTCAGATGAATTGAAGATAACTTCAGATTCGTTTTCCAGAATAGACGTTACTATTGTTGAAAGAGCATTGTTATCTTCATTTATGAACCCAAGTACTGGTTTTTCATGAAGTTCTTCTGTAATCCCTTCCATTGAACTTCCAATTGAACCAAATATTAACGCGATAAAAACAATAGGGAGAATTGTTGCAGGCGTAAGCAGCTCTCTTAATTCTTTTTTTATAATGTTTCCAAGTGCACTCATGCTACCACCTGGACAAAGACTTCTTCAATGTTGTTTGCGTCGTATTTATCCAATAATGCTTTTGGTGTGCCTTCTTCAATGATTTTTCCTTCTGCAATAAGCGCTATACGATCACAGAGATATTCAACTTCAAGCATGTTATGAGATGAAAGAAGAACAGCAGCGCCATCCCTTGCTGTGTTTTTTATTATTTTTCTGATTTCTTGAGCATTTACCACGTCAAGACCAGAGGTCGGCTCATCAAGTATTGCAAGTTTCGGTTTTGTCATCAACGCTCGTCCTACAAGCAGCCGTCTCTTCATTCCTTTGCTGTAGGTATCAACCTTATCATCTATTCTATCTCCAAGATCTGCAATTTCAATTCCAAGAGACACTATTTCTTGTGATTGTTTTTCAAAAAAGTTTGCAATAAACCGGAGGTATGCTCGTCCTGTAAGATTTTTATATGCACCAGCATCCTCAGGGAGATAACTGATGAATTTTCTGATCTCCTCTGGTTTTTTTTTCACATCAAAGCCTAAAATATTCACTGATCCTGAAGTTATCTGAAGTAGTGTAGATACAATCCTTAGTGCGGTAGTTTTTCCAGCGCCATTAGGGCCGATAAGTCCAAATATCTCTCCTTTATTTACTGTAAATGAGATGTCTTTTACCGCTTCGGTTGACCCGAAGTGTTTTACAAGATTTTTCACATCAACTGCAACCATAGTTTCCCTTATGTTTTAATGGGTTTTTACCGCTGTCCCAAATGCAATAAGCTCTGCTGCGCCATGCATGGTTTGTGCTGTTGCATATCGCATACCAATAACAGCATCTGCATCAAGTTTTTTTGCATCATCAAGCATTCGTTGCATGGCAGTACGCCTGGCTTCTTCCATAAGCTCAGTATATGCTTTAGCTTCTCCGCCTAAAATATTTCTCCCCATAGCTCTTAGATCTTTTCCAACATGTTTCATTTGTACGCAGCTTCCAAAAACAACACCTAAAACTTCTTTTATCTCCCTCCCGGGTAAGTTGTCTGTTGTTGCCACCATCATACTATTACCTCTTCGCCTTTATCTTATCTTTGTTTTTAAGATATTCCTCTCTTATTTCATCTGCCATTTCCCCATCTTCAATAATGAATGCCCCAATATATCCGCAGTCTTTACATTCATACTTTGACCAGGTTTGCGGGAGCACCCAATCAATATTTTCCGATCCACATTTAGGACAAAACTTCATAGTAGCTCACCTATATTCATATCCACATTTTGAACAGCGATATGTTTTACCGTCAAACCGTAGTTTTGGATTGCTACAATCAGGACAGGTTCCAAGAACCCTTTCTTCTAATGCTTTTATTCTGTTGAGTTCTCTTTCTGCTAGTTGTGAGAGGTTAATCCATGGATTATTCTTCCACCATTTCCAAGCTTCATCACTTAGTGTTATTGTTACTTTTTTCATTTATTGTCCTCCTATACGGGAAACTGGATGATAAAACCTAATATGATAAGAATTACTCCTGCAGCCATTGCTATTATTGCCTTTATTACGGGAGATCCTGGTGCGTTGATCCATCGTGCTAGATTAGGATTAAAAAATGCACCAATGCCAAAGAGTATGACAATTAATCCAACGATGAGGAGGATGATGTTTGTAATTCCCATGTTATCTATTTCAGTTTTACTGCTGTTCCATACGCCAGCATTTCTGCCGCACCGCCCATGATTGACGAGGTCATAAATCTCACATTTATGATTGCATCTGCATCTAATTTTTCTGCTTTATCTTTCATCCTCTTTAATG
>JAUWCF010000104.1 GCA_030609445.1 Thermoplasmatota archaeon
CTTGGAGTTGATTATTCAGTTCATTTTTTACATAACTATCGAGTAGAACTTACGAAAGGAAAAACACCTGCTGAGGCGATAAAACGATCGGTAAAAGATATTGGAACCGCCATGTTTCTTGCCTGGCTCACAACCGCCATTGCATTTATGTCATTTTTAACTTCAAGTATGATTCCAATAAGACAGTTCGGAATCCTACTTGCCATAGGAATCACCTATACATTCATTACTGCGATTACCTTTTTACCATCAGCAAGATATCTTCTTGACAGAAGAAAACCACCTAAAATTAAGATTAAATTAAACGGACTTGCATCTAAACTATCCTTATCGCAGGTGATGGGAAAAACCGCTTCACTTGTCATGTCTCATCAAAAAAAGATACTTGCAATAATGGTTCTTGCTACAATTATTTTTGCAATCGGTGCAAGTCAACTTGAACGAGGATTCGACATGGATCAATTTGTTCCAGCAGACAATCCTGCAATGGAGCTGTTTGACACCATGGCTGAATACTTCCCATTTGCAAGTGAATACCAAGAATATATCCTAATCGAAGGTGATGTTGCAACGGTTGCAGCCTTGCAAGGTATTGCTCAAACACATACGAATATACAAGATGATACATTTGTCGCCCGGAAAACAGATGGAACAGTCAAAATTACAAGTATATATTCAGAAATTGAACTGGCGATAAAAAATAATCAATCACTCATAGAGAAATTTAACATTGATGAAAAGACAAACATCCCAAAAACAGATAACGATGTCAAAGAACTTTTTGATTACCTCTATGAAGGAAAAACATTTGATATGGGAGATATTGAAAATAGCGGCATCGGCATGGCCGATTTTGGAAACGCTCAAATTGGAATGGTTTTATATAGAAACAATTCAAGATATACAGCCACTGTTATCCGATACTACCTTGATGCATCATTCCAACTTGAAGGCAATGTACAAGATGATCTAGAAATTCTTTCAAAAGAAATTAATGAAGATATGGTAACATATGGTGACGCAACTGCAATCGCAACTGGAATGTCGCAGATACAATTTAACAATACTTCTAATCTCACATCAAGTCAATTCACTTCAACGGGTATTTCCCTTCTCCTTGCTGCACTAGTTCTCATTATTACCTATAGAAACCCAACGCTTGGTCTGATTGCAATGATTCCTGTTTGTATTTCAATTGTTTGGATTCTTGGAACAATGTATTACTTTGGATACATCCTTGATATTATGACTGTTACAGTTACCAGTATGACAATTGGAATAGGCATTGACTATGCCATTCATGCAACAGAACGATTCAGACTTGTTGCCGATAAAACAGGTAACGTTGACAAGGCCGTCTGTGAAACCATTTCACATACTGGAGGCGCACTCCTAATTGCTGCTCTTACAACTGCACTTGCATTTGCTATTTTAATTCTTGCACCAATTCCACCTCAGCAAAGATTTGGAATAATACTTTCAATTACTATTTGCTATTCGTTTTTAACTTCGGCATTACTCCTTCCGTTACTCCTTGCAAAATGGGCAAAATGGAGGAAGAA
The DNA here is from genome assembly GCA_030609445.1 of Thermoplasmatota archaeon. Taxonomy (GTDB): domain Archaea; phylum Thermoplasmatota; class E2; order DHVEG-1; family DHVEG-1; genus JAUWYM01. The sequence goes on from JAUWCF010000104.1 coordinate 1,563, forward strand.
AAAGAAAGGATATATCATTTCTCCAGGACCCCAAAAAAGATAACATTTAATATTTTCTTTTTGTAAATTGCTTTGTTGATAGTAAAGTATCTATAAGGCTTATCGATACCGAGTTTTGGGATTTTATCATGAGTCAAAAACAGATGAAAAAGATACTTGTCACCGGTGCCGTTGGGCAAATCGGCTCAGAACTAACCATGGAGCTGCGAAAACGGTATGGAAACGATAATGTCCTTGCAACAGGAAGAAAAACAAAACCAAGCGAGACACTTCTTAACTCAGGTCCTTTTGAATTTATCGATATCACAAACAGAGAAACCATTGAAAAAGTCGTTGATGATTATGATATTGATACAATCTATAACATGGCTGCGATTCTTTCAGCAGTAGGAGAAGAGCGGCCAAAAGTATGTTGGAACGTCAACATCAATGGCATGTATAATATTCTTGAGATTGTACATGAACGTGAAATGGCTCGTGTTTTTGTCCCCAGCTCTATTGCTGCATTTGGTCCAGAAACCCCACGAGAAAACACTCCCCAAGAAACAGTGTTGAAACCAAAGACAATGTACGGAGTGACAAAGGTAGCTGGAGAGCTTCTTGGTGATTATTATTTTAAACGATTTAACCTAGATATTCGGGGAGTGCGATATCCAGGAATAATTAGTAGTGAAACACTTCCCGGCGGGGGTACAACCGATTACGCTGTTGAGATATTTTATGAAGCAATTAAGCATAAGAGATATACGTGTTTTGTAAAGGAAGATACAGTGCTTCCTATGATGTATATGCCTGATTGCATTAAAGGAACCATTGATCTTATGGAGGCAGATATAAAAAAGCTGAAACATCATAGTGATTTTAATCTTGCATCCATGAGTTTTTCAGCAGGAGAACTTGCAGCAGAGATAAAAAAACATATCCCTGAATTCAAATGTAGCTATAAACCTGATTTTAGACAAGCAATCGCTGATTCATGGCCAAAATCCATTGATGATAGTGCAGCGCGGAAAGAATGGGGTTGGAAACCAACATATGACTTGCCCACTGCGACCAAAGATATGCTTGAGAAACTTGGTAAACGATACGAAGAAGGCAACCTCTAAAAACTATTCTTTATTGCTTAAATCAGTGTATCAGAAAGTTTTATCTGCTAAACCACAATTTCTTTTATTGTACGTGAGGTGAAAATACATTGCCAGAATTAGAGGAGATTAGAGAACATATGGATGGAATTATTGAGACAATTAAAAGCTATTTAGGCGAAGAGTCAGATTATCTATTAAATCACACCTGTGAAAAAATACATAAAGAATCTTTATATCTGCCAGGTCATGATTTTGTAGACAGAACATTTGTTGATTCAGACAGACCAACACAGGTTCTTAGAAACTTGAAATCAATCTATAATCACGGTAGACTTGCAGGAACTGGGTATGTATCCATTCTTCCTGTGGATCAAGGAATTGAGCATTCTGCTGTTGCATCATTTACGCCAAATCCCATGTATTTTGATCCTGAAAACATAATAAAGCTTGCAATTGAAGGTGGATGTAATGCAGTTGCCTCTACACTTGGAGTATTGGGTGCTGTTTCTCGGAAGTATGCTCATAAGATACCTTTTATTGTAAAAATTAATCATAACGAGCTTCTCACCTATCCTAACAGTTTTGATCAGATAATGTTTGCTGGTGTCGATCAGGCTTGGGAGATGGGGGCCGCTGCTATTGGTTGTACGATTTATTTTGGTTCTGAGGAGTCAGGTAGACAGATTCAGGATGTCAGCCAGGCGTTTAAATATGCTCACGAACTGGGGATGGCGACGATTCTTTGGTGTTATCTTCGAAATAGTGCGTTTAAGGTTGATGGAAACGACTATCATGCCTCTGCAGACCTCACCGGTCAGGCAAATCATCTAGGAGTTACAATTGAGGCAGATATTGTAAAACAAAAACTACCGACAATAAACGGTGGATACGCAGTACTTAACAGAGATGGTGTAAGCTATGGGAAGATGGATGAACGGGCATACACTGAGCTAGTTTCAGATCATCCAATTGATCTCACACGGTATCAGATAGCTAATTGTTATATGGGTCGAGTTGGGCTTATTAATTCAGGTGGTGCGTCTGGTGAGAATGATTTTGCACAAGCAGTGAAAACTGCAGTTATCAATAAACGAGCTGGTGGCATGGGGCTTATCTCAGGGAGAAAAGCATTTCAGAAACCATTTGAAGAAGGAAAGAAATTGCTCAATGCTATCCAAGATGTGTATCTTTGCAATGATGTAACGATTGCATAATTTTTTCTTTTCTTTTTTTCTTCCTCTAATATTTTATAACCCACTTTCTTATGTTGTATTTGAATGGGGCAGACGATTTCTGAAAAAATATTTGCAAAACATTCTGGACAAAAAAAGGTTTATGCTGGAGAGTTTGTTGATGCCGATATTGATCTTGCCATGAGTCATGACAATACTGTTCTAGTTTCTACTATTTTTAATGAAATAGGTGTAAAAAAGGTTTGGAATCCTGATAAAATCGTTGTTGTTCTTGATCATAGAACACCGGCAAATACAAGTAAAACTGCTGAAAATCATAAGATTATTCGGGAGTTTATTAATGAACAAAACATTACTAATTTTTTTGATATTGGAGAAGGAATTTGTCACCAAGTTCTTCCTGAAAATGGTTTTGTTTGTCCGGGGATGCTTATTGTCGGATCAGATTCACATACGACAACATATGGAGCGTTTGGTGCTTTTGGAACAGGTATTGGAGCAACAGATATGGCTGCTGTTTGGACTAAAGGAAAACTCTGGTTTAAGGTCCCTGAGACGCTACGGTTTAATGTTTCTGGAACGTTATCAAGATACGTATCTGCAAAAGATGTTATACTTCATATTATTGGAAAAATTGGAGCTGATGGTGCTAACTATAAATCTTGTGAATTCTATGGAGAACGCATAGAAAATATGAGCATTGATGGGAGAATGTGCATTTCTAATCAAGCTATGGAGATGGG
>JAUWCF010000196.1 GCA_030609445.1 Thermoplasmatota archaeon
CCTGCGGGGGAGTCATATATTGAGGACTCTGTTTTATTTTGTTTCATTCGTGTGGATTGTTGCGATAACAGGTGTATCTATTGATATTGGTTTGGGCGGATATCTTGGAATATAAAAAAATCAAAACCATAAGGTATTAAAAGATAGAGAAGATAAAGAACTCTGTAGGATGGATGGGTTATGAAGAAAGTTGGCATTTTAACAGGTGGAGGAGACTGCCCCGGTCTAAATGCTGTAATAAGAGCAGTTGTACGAAAATCATCGAGATATAAATGGGCAACCATTGGTATAAGAAACGGCTGGAGAGGACTTATCGATGGAGATATGATTCCGATAAGTGATCGTCATGTCTCAGGGATTCTACCTAAGGGCGGAACTATTCTTGGGACTTCACGGACAAATCCTTTTAACTCCCAGGATGACGTTGAAAAAGTTGTTGAGAATATAAAGAAATTCAAAATCGATGCAATCGTTGCAATTGGCGGGGAAGACACATTAGGAGTCGCACTGAAGCTTTATAATATGGGAATTCCTATTGTTGGTGTTCCAAAAACAATTGATAACGATCTTTCCGGAACAGATTATACGTTTGGTTTTGATACAGCAGTTTCTATTGTCACTGAAGCAATAGATAGACTTCATACAACAGCCGAATCACATCATAGAGTCATTGTTCTTGAAGTCATGGGAAGACATGCCGGTTGGATTGCAACAATATCCGGTATTGCTGGAGGAGCAGATGAAATATTGATTCCCGAAAAACCTTTTGACTTAAATCTCGTATGTAAAAACCTTAAAGCACGATACAATAGTGGAAAGACGTTTAGTATTGTTGTCGCCTCAGAAGGTGCAAAACCAAAGGCGGTAGATAAACTCACCACGCTTTCTGAAAAAAAAGATGCTTTTGGACACGTACGACTTGGTGGCATTGGTAATTTTTTAGGACAGGAAATAGAAAAAAGACTTGGTGTTGAAACAAGAGTAACTGTTCTTGGACATGTGCAACGTGGAGGTACACCAACTGCATATGATCGAGTTCTTGCAACAAGATTCGGTATTGCCGCAGTTGAATTGTTAAAAGATGAGAATTATGGTAAGATGGTTGCCTTAAGAGGAAATAAAATCGTTCCTGTGGATCTTGAAACGGCAGTTTCAAAGTTAAAAACAGTTGATATGGATCTTTATGAAATTGCAAAAGTGTTTTTTGGTAAAGTAGAAATTGAAGAACTTGTCGATAATCTAGCGTGACCATTGAAAAAAAATCACATCATAATAAAAGCTAATCATTATTTTATAGACAATATTTTCCTAATAATCAAAATCTTGCACCAATATTCTTTTTTAAAAGTAAAAAAATTGCACCAATATTGTTTTTTAAACTGGCATACTAACATAATAGTATGAAACGAAAAATATATGCGATTATAATCGCAAGCATAATACTTGGAGCAGGTGCTGTCGTCGCAACAGGAGCTGTAAACGACATTGAATATTTTTCATCGGTTTCTGCTGCAAAAATGAAAAAAAATACTGACACATTATCTGCAAGAGAAAGTAAGGAATGCGCAACTGTATTAACAAAAGCCTCGGTAGATTTGGTTGAATTAAAAGAACCATACATGCAATATCAAAAAGCAAAACTATTGACTGCTGAAGAAAAATCCTTTTATCAGGCGGTAATTGGACAATGGGGTTACATGAATAACCCTAGATCACAAGGAGATATCATCGGTATCTATAACGGGAAAATGATTAAAGGAAATTTTGGAAATACAAAATCGAAAACAATTGATTTTAAGGTGAATCTCTTTCGCGATACATTTTCTGGCAGTATCTACATTCATCAACATCCAATATCTATTTCAAATGAAGCAGATATCCAGGCAGCAGTTATTGTTATTCCAATCTATGGTGCATACAGTATTTCTGATGGATATATCACTGCCTTCTGGTCTAATGGTGTTTGTGAGCCATCTCTCTC
>JAUWCF010000169.1 GCA_030609445.1 Thermoplasmatota archaeon
GTATAGAAGGAACAGACAGAGCAAGTTTAGCTGATAGTTTAAAAAAAGAGTTCCCTGATTGTTATATGTATATCTCAGAGAATGTTTTTATTTTTACAACACAGAAATTTTATCTTCGTACAAGCTCTAATTTACTTTCTGTAATCATACTAGATTATAAGGATAGACACCGTTGTAATGTTGAAATTATTTCAGGCGGTGGAGGATCGGGGCTCCTTCAAATAACTCTTGGCTCGGAGAGCAGTAGTAACAACGAAATTATAAACGTTTTTGAAAAAATCTGTGGATCGTACGGTTGGATACTTCAAAAACGATAAACTTACTTTATCATTGGAATTTTGATATCTGTCTTTTTTACAAGTTCAACAGATGTTTCATATCCTGCATCAGCATGTCGTGCAACACCAATGCCTGGATCTGTAGTAAACACACGTTTTATCCGCTCATCAGTTTCTTTTGTTCCATCACAAACAACAACCATGCCAGCATGAGTTGAAAGACCAATACCGACACCTCCACCGTTATGAATCTGTACACTATCCGCACCTGCTGCACAATTTAACAAAGCGTTGAGGAGAGGCCAATCAGCAATAGCATCACTACCATCCTTCATGCTCTCCGTTTCCCGATAAGGTGAAGCAACACTACCACTATCTAAATGATCCCTTGTTATAGCAACGGGACCAATCTTTCCATCTCGTACCATCTTATTCATTTCAAGAGCAAACTTTACTCGTTCTCCATAACCAAGCCAACATACCCGTGCTGGAAGACCCTCCCAAGGAAGATGTTTTTCAGCAAGTGTAATCCAATTTGTAAGAACATTATTCTCTGGAAACATTTCCATAACTACCTTATCTGTCTTCAAAATATCCTCAGGATTCCCAGTTAACGCAAGCCATCGAAAAGGTCCACGACCAACACAAAACAAAGGTCGCACATACGCAGGGACAAAACCTGGATAATCAAACGCTTTTTGGAGTCCTGCTTTTTCTGCCTGCCCGCGAAGATTATTTCCATAATCAAAAACAACAGCACCATTTTTCTGAAAATCAAGAAGAGCCTGACAATGATTTTTCATACTTATCATTGATTTTTCAATATATTCTTCAGGGCTTTCTTTTCGTAACGTATCAGCATCTCCAAGAGAACCGCCAAAATACTCTGCAGGAACATATCCATAGAGTTCATCATGAGCAGAAGTCTGATCTGTAACAACATTAGGCAAAAAACCATCTTTTACAAGCTGAGGCATAACATCAGCGCAGTTACCAAGAACACCAAGTGAAAGAGGAAAAGATTCTTCTTTTGCTTTCAATGCAAGATCAACTGCTTCATTGATATCTTTTATTTTTTTATCACAAAACCCTGCTTTAATTCTTTTATCAATGCGCTGTTCATCACATTCAACAGCGATACAGACACCATGATTCATCGTAACAGCAAGTGGTTGCGCACCACCCATCCCGCCAAGACCGCCAGTGAGCACAATTTTTCCTTTCAAATCGCTCTTAAAATGTTTCTGCGCACATGCTGCAAAGGTTTCATAGGTTCCCTGAATGATCCCCTGTGTCCCGATATAACACCATGATCCAGCAGTCATCTGACCATACATCATAAGACCAAGTTGATCATATTTTCGAAAATGCTCCCAATTGCTCCAATGTGGAACTAAATTGGAGTTAGCCATCACTACTCTTGGAGAATTCTCCCATGTCTTAAACACGGCAACAGGTTTTCCTGATTGAATAACCATTGTTTCGTCGTTCTCGAGATTTTTCAGTGTTTCAACGATTGCCTCATAACAATCCCAGTTACGCGCAGCTTTTCCTGTACCACCATAGATAATTAATTCTTTAGGTATCTCTGCGTTCTCCAAATTATTTTCAAGCATACGTAGAATGGCTTCTTGTTTCCAACCTTTGCATCGGAGCATATCTCCCTTTTGAGCGGTTACTGTTTTCCCCATAAAAATCATATAGACAAGTATCTTCAACACTAAAAACTTTTTTATAAAAATTTAGCAAAAAAGGAAGGGAGGCTGGCCTCACTAGGAGGGGATGGGATGCACTCTAACAAAACAACAACTACCAGCCCAAATTCCTTCCACCACTACAATAGTAATAGCCTCTATATATGCTTTTCGCTTTATGTGAGCGAAATGCTTACAACATTGCTTCCCCGAAGTATAATTTTACCTAATCTCCTCTTTGTTTCACCCTTTGTTTCTTCGACATCACCGATAACAAGATTCATATATTCATCAAATCCTAAAAGTTTTCCATCGATGTGTCTCCCGTCTTTTAATAGGAGAAGTAATTTTTGATTCATTGCCTTTTCCAGAGTATCTAACGGTAATGCCATGGAAGAGGGTAAGGAGGATTCCCTTTTTAAAAGTATTCCCATCCTTAAGTAGTATGGTAATTTATGTCTGTACTAATTTATTCATAGTTTTTTAATCATTAATTTTTATCCTCTCTCTTAGACAAACAATATATTCCAACAAAAAGCAAGAAAATACCAACAATCTGCATTGCTGTTACTGTTTTCCCTAAAATAAAGAAACCAAGAATAGCTGCAAAAAACGGTGTAGAAAGCTCAATACCAGATACCTGGGCTGCTTTGATACGTTTTAAGACTTTGTCAACGTTGGGAATTAAACACATTTTAATTGAAAAAACACTAAACAGTAGTTGACCTGATCTTATATCGTACTTGCTGATGATACGCATTATGTTGATAACTATCAGTGATTAATAGATATTCATCACCTTCCTTTGTCTGTTTAGATATTCATTTCTCATTTCACTGATATCTCCGGATATG
>JAUWCF010000197.1 GCA_030609445.1 Thermoplasmatota archaeon
TGCTACTGCTGAGTTAGGTTTATGACTTCCGGGTGGGCTTACTCCTTCCCATTTGTAGTATATTTGTGCTGGTGTTTTGAGTGCTTTTTCAAGTCGCCTGGCTCTGTATAGTGGAGAAGGCCTCCATATGCGGTAGATATCCCGGACTTCTTTTGGTATTGATATGTATCGTTCTCTGGAGACTTCTTGTTTTATGAGTTCCATCGGAAATATTGCTTTAAGATCCTCGGGTCCTATTGGTTTTTTTGTTTTTGGATTTAGTGGTGGGTCTACTGGGTTTTTTAGATCTGCTTGTATGTTATACCATTTTTTTGGCATATCGTTTTCGTCTAGTAGTATTTTTGTTTTGCTCATAGTATCCTATAATATTATGATGTTTGAACTATATAAATATTGTTAAAAAATGTACATTATCGTACAATATCCTGCTTAATTACTAGTTTTGTGTGAATCAATGTATAAAATTTAAATAGTTCTATTTGAATAGCATACGACTATGTGGAAACAAATTGCAAAATACTTCAACAACTACCCTAAAAGAAGAAAAATCGCACAGAAAATGATAGAATACGGATTGAAAATAAAAGATAACAAGATATATTGTGGTGAAATCGAACTTTCAGATTCAAAAATAGCACGAGCATTTGATGTCGATAGAAGAGCTATCGCTGCAACAATATATATCATTGAAAAAAACCCTGAATTAAACAAAATATTCTCCAGATTGATGCCAACTTGTCATCTAAAAGACGTGGCGGCAAACATGAACTGGGGAGTTGTAGAAATAATACCTGGAGATCCAAGTATGCCTGGAATTGTAGCTGATGTCGCAACAATCATTGCACAAAATAATATCAGCATACGACAATTAATAGTTGACGACTTCGAACTCTCCGAAGAACCAAGGCTTTTTATCGTCACAGAAAATCAAATCCCTGGAAGGCTTATCCCAAAAATTAGAAATGCAAAAGGAGTAAAAGCATTACTTATTTACTAACATATTATCTTCAACTAATGTCTCAATTTCTTCTTCAGATTATAAATTAAACCACCGTCATCAAGTATTTCTTGTATGAAGAGTGGTAAAGGCTGAATTTTAAATTGAAGATTTTTTGTTTTATCTCTAATAGTTGTTGCATAAAGATCAATTTCTAATTCATCCATATTTTTTATGGCACCTGCTGCTTCTGAAGATTCAATAATTGGCAGTCCCTGATTTATTGCGTTTCTATAAAATATGCGAGCAAAGGATTTTGCAATAATCGCACCTACTCCAGCGTATTTTAAACACATTGCTGCTTGTTCACGAGAGGAACCACATCCAAAGTTTTTTCCTCCAACAATAATATCTCCTTTCTTGAACTTCTTAATAAAATCTGGGTCTAAATCTTCCATGGCATGAGCTGCAAGCTCTTCTGGATTAGTTAAGAGTAGATACCTTCCTGGAATTATGATGTCGGTATTGATATCATCTCCATATTTTATCGCCCTGCCTTCAATAATCACTTTATCACATCTCGCGGGTTGGTAATCTCTCCTTTTAATGATGATGCTGCAACTGTTGCTGGAGAACTTAGATATATCTCTGCACTTGGTGCACCCATTCTTCCTTTGAAGTTTCGATTTGTCGATGAAATAACAACTTCTCCTTCTGCAAGAACGCCTTGATGCAACCCAAGACATGGTCCACAACCAGGATTTACAACTGTAGCACCTGCGCTTAAAAAAGTTTGAATGTATCCTTTTTTTATTGCTTTAAGATAAATCAAACGTGATGCAGGGACAACAATCATTCGTACGTTTTTAGAAATGGTTTTACCTTTCAAAATTTCAGATGCTACTGCAAAATCTTCAAGTCTTCCATTGGTACATGAACCAAGAACTGCTTGATGTATCTCAGTACCTGCCACATCACTTACTGGTTTTACATTATCAACCTTATCTGGACATGCAATCTG
>JAUWCF010000111.1 GCA_030609445.1 Thermoplasmatota archaeon
ATTAATAGCATTGTTCATGGGGGTAAGTTTATATATTATGAAAAATCATGGGAAAAGAACAAAAATTTGCATTATTATCATTAAGTCTTCAAAACAATAACGGACATTCACACGTACGAGCAAGCCTTATGGGGCCAAGTATCACCGTTCCCTTTAGAAACAAAAAACTTATTCATGGGACATGGCAGCAAATAGTATTTGTAGAATTAGATACAAGCCCTAGAAATAGAGAGATAATCGTACAGATTGTTGGAGAATAACTACCACGTATTTTTATGTACTCTTGATTCGTCATATCGATTTACTTTACTGCTTTCTTCATTAGGATATCCCAAAGAAATAACTGAAAAAGGAATTATATACTCAGGGGTTTTGAACAATTTCTTCAAATTTTCAACTCGTTCTTCTCTAGGATACACGCCAAGCCAGCAGGCACCAAGTCCTTTCACATGCGCAGCAAGAAGCATATTTTGTGTAGCAGCTGAACAATCCAACATCCAATACCCTTTATGTTTTTCCTGACTAAGATCTCCGCAGACAAGAATTGCTTTATCAGCATCCAAAAGCATCTTGCCATTTGGAAGAACATTAGGGAGTTCATCAAGGATTTTTCGATCATCAATAACAATAAACTGCCATGGCTGTTGACCACCCGCAGAAGGAGCACTAACACCTGCATCCAATAGTTCTTTTATCAGCTCATCAGGAATGGGTTTCTTCGTATATTTTCTAATGCTTCTTCTTGTCAAAATAACATCCTCAGCATCCATATTTTCACCAACACTCAGATATAAAGATTATATCTATATAGATTTCTGTTTCTAATTCTGAAAGTATATGTTTAGAAAACACAGGCTAACAGTCCCAATATCGATAAAAAAATGTTGAATGGATTTGTTCTAGAACACATCATAAAAATGATTAATTCCACGAACCTTCGAAATACGAGAGATCCATCCTAGTCCAATCATCATAGTCTTTAAATAACCTTGAACCGTCTGAATAATCAACAGTTGTATACATGTAACCATAGTTCATACAGCTTTTATATGGACGGTTAAGCCACCAGCCGATCTGCCATGGATACTTACTCCATTGATTATGACCCGGGATAGGCCAAAACCCAAACGTATGACCTGTTTCATGCATATAGGCACTAGCATAAACAATATCTCTATCTAAAAAAATCTTTTTTGATTTCTCCTCCATACCATTGCTTGACACCTGAAAACGGTTACTGCCAAAGGCACATCCATTAACCTCAGTGTATTGATATACCAAAACCCCATAATGAAATACACCACGTCGCCAACTATCTCCATTGAGAAAATATTGATAATAAATATCGTTAAGTTCTCCACGAGTTGTAGATTCATCAAATGGAATCATTTCAGAACCAGTTTCTTCCCAGCGGCCATCATCAAGATGATATACCACATTTTGTCTATTAAAGACTGTATAAAGCAGCTCTTTTGCCCTATCAGGCAAGAAACTCTCCTGACCACTCGGACTTTCCTCCATCTGATCAAGCTCTGTAAAAACATCTTTTCTGAAAGGATCAGAACCATACTCAGCTGTGAGATATTCTTCCACATTATCAATACTATCACCTTCCGGGTCAATATTTGCATGATTATCATAGGCAAATGGATCATACCCCCATTTCCACTCCCATTCTATAGGGACATCATCAAAATCGTCATCATCACCAGTATTATCAACCTCAGGATCAGTCCCATACTCATTAACCTCAACCCAATACGGAATGTTATCATTATCATAGTCATTTTGAAAAATGTTAAACCAAAGCTCACAATCCTGATCATGCCTATACATACTACCATCATTACATCCATTAAGTCGCCCATAACCACTGGGATCATCAAGCTGATCATCACCTGTCCAATGACCTGTTTTTATGCTATATGTTAATTCAACATCATCATTTTCATTTCCAATATCACATAGTTTATCACCATCAGAATTCCAATCCCAAAGCTGGATTTTTATATTGACAAATTCTTCTTCATCAGGAACGTTAAAGGTTGCTGAAAATGGCGTATCATAAACGTATTTTGTATCCTGCCAAGTGTCACTTGTAAACCCCTTATTGTTAATAAATACTTTAACATAAAAATCAGGATCACTTGTTAAATCAACATATTCTAGTCTATGTACCTGCCTATCATATTTGTCAAATGCTCGTATTTTTTGTATCTCAACTGTTACCTCAACATCAACTAAAGGATCAAAATCTTCTTTACCAATTACACCATCTGCAGAAATTGCTGAGTTCATCGATAGAAGAAAGATTGCTACAAGGCCTAAACAAATCAATTTTTTTACGTTCTTTTTCATATAATCACCTATTACATGTTGTCTTTGATGGACAACAATAAACAAAGCCCCCCAAATATCTAATTATTTGGTATATTACAATTAAAGACAGTACTTTTTAATATATACAATTTATGGAAGAAACAGATACAATCACAAAATAACGTCTTACAATTAGCAATCTCACAATGCTTTATACTTGCTAGTACTGTGTAAAATCAAAACAAACAGAACTTGCTTTTTCACCACCATATAAAACTTGTATTTTATCTCTAAAAGAAAATCCAGTGATGCTGATTTCAGCAGATTTAAAATCAGAAGGCTCATTAATTGCTCCAGTCATGATAATCTCTTTTTCTTTTCTTATTTCAAACATCTTAAATGATGCTGTTGATTCTACAATCTTTCCTCCAGTTGAATTAAACAAAGTAAAAGTAACTTGGTTTACAAAGCTTAAAGCCGATTTCGTTAGATAGATTGTTGCATTCCATCGACATTTTTGAAGATACACAGACATATCCAACATATAGCTTAATTTTTCAATAGACCTAAATTTACCAAAAGTTGCTTTGATTGCATTCGCATTCGCATTTGGTTTATCTAGTTTCAAAGCCGTTGAGTCAAAATAAAAAAGAAATCTTTTTGGAATAATTCCAACGACATACTCTAATAAACTGTACGAATGATTATTATCTTCCACTTCTAGAATTATGCTATATGATGAAACATAACCTTGAAACGAAAAACTACTATCAACTTCAAAAACACGGCTCACCGATACTGTATCTGCATCAGAACTATCATAAAAGACCCAGTGATACGAAATAATTTCTCCATCAGGATCATAACTATCTGACGCATCAAATGTGATGAGATCACCCTCATACGCAAAAGCATCAATTTCTTCATCGTTAAACTGATCTGGTTTTGAAGAAAGCACTCCCGTTGTAGATAACATTGGGATTGGGTCAAGATTTTTTGGTGAAGAGATAGGAACATTGATTTCATCATCATTGCTGATACATCCTGAAAATGTTGAGATAATCAACAACAGTACGAACAATACCGGTATGAACAGTTTCACAGTATCCTCCAAATTGTAATAAAATATATTCTGTTAAAACAATATATAAATCTTTGTTTACAATTGTTACCAAAAAAGAAAAACATCCTTAAAACGAAATCAACTAATATTAAATCAGCTCAATCTCGAATGCCTACCTCACTTACGTTAAACACTGCTTCTCCTTCAGGTAAATGCGGTGAATCAATAAGACGGGCGATCCGTTTTCCACCTTTACTTTTCCGAAGATACAGACGAAACGTTGCCGTATGACCAACGATATGCCCACCTATAGGTCGTGTCGGGTCGCCAAAAAACGCATCAGGTTTAGATGAGACCTGATTGGTCACGACCACAACACCATTATAAAGATCCCCCCAACGCAACAGAGCATGCATATGCTTATTCAATTTTTGTTGACGATCAGCAAGCGCACCTCTGCCAACATACTCTGCACGAAAATGAGACGTTAACGAGTCAACGACAAGTAAACGCACCGGAAACTCCTTCGAAAGCTCCTTTGCCTTATCAACAAGAAGCATCTGATGACTTGAGTTATACGCTCGTGCAACATGTATCTTATTTAACACTTCATCAGCATCAAGCTCATACGCTTCAGCCATTTGTTTAATTCTCTCAGGGCGAAACGTGTTTTCTGTATCAATATAGATGACATGACTTTCAAGGCCACCTTTTTCTTTTTCAAGCTGAACATTGACACACATCTGATGGGCAATTTGGGTCTTTCCAGAGCCAAATTCACCAAATAACTCTATTATTGCTTGACTCTCAAACCCAATGCCCCCTAAGAGTTCATTGAAATTACTTGACCCTGTTGTAATATGTCCTATCTGTGAACGACGCTCGAGAAGAACAGCACCTGTTTCAAAGCTACCAACATCAGCTGTTTTTCTTGCAGCTTGAATAATCTTTGCAGCGGTCGTCTCACCAAGGTCTGCCACATCCGATAGTTCT
>JAUWCF010000138.1 GCA_030609445.1 Thermoplasmatota archaeon
GTAGGACACAAGAGCCGGTCCGAGTACCAGAAACACAATAATTGCTCCTAAAAAACCATCACATATATTCGCTCTGGTTATCCTTGTTGTTGCTTTTGCAATGGTAATATTATTGCCAATATATTCGTTTTTTAATGCACCTCTTTCAATAGATTCAACTCAGATTGAAGAGGCTTCAGGATTATTTCGAATGATTGTTGAAATAATTGCTCTGCTTATTCAAATCCTTCTTGTTGCCATTGGGATATTTATTATTGTTCCGTTTATCTGGTATTTTCTCGTCAACAAGCTTTCTTTTAAAGAAATATTATTTCGTATAAAACTGCGAAAAGAAGGAATGGACATGGCTATTTTTTGGGGTATTGTCTCCATGATATCTATGTTTACCATCTTGTTTGTCATCGGAATTATCCTAACTTTTTATGGAGTCAATCTTGATGAATCTAGCAATATCGCCGATTTAGAACAACTTTTTTCGCTTCCTTCGATATTTCTCATCGTGGCTTTTCAACCAATAGGTGAAGAGATATTCTTCAGAGGTTTTCTTCTCGATAAAATTAATGCTATGGCAGGGCGAGAAACAGCTATTGTTTTAACGTCGATACTTTTTGGAATAGCTCATCTTACATATGGAAATATTTATCCTGCAATAATGACGGGCATACTTGGATTGATTCTTGCATATATGGTGTTGAAAACAAAAAATCTCATTACTGCAATAGTTGCCCATATTTTCTTTAATGTTGCCAGTGTTACGCTTTATATTATTGGGCAATCTTTTATGCCTTGATGCGTTAATTGTATAAATGAAATATATATCTTCCTATCGAAAGGTGAACATATGACAAAAGAAAGAACGTTTGTGATGATTAAACCTGATGCGGTGCAAAGAGGACTTGTTGGAGAAATTATTGGCCGATTTGAAAAGAAGGGCGTTAAAGTTGTTGCTATGAAAATGGTTTCGGTTTCAAAAGAACTGGCCGAGAAACATTATGGGATACATAAAGGAAAATCGTTTTTTGAGCCTACGGTACAATATATTACTTCATCTCCAGTTGTTGCTCTGGTTCTTGAGGGAAAAAATGCCATTGAAATGGTTCGTGGTATGATGGGGGAAACAAATCCACAGGATGCTGCAATGGGCACAATTAGAGGAGATTATGGTCAGTTTATCGGTAGAAACATTGTACATGGCTCTGATGGGCCAGATACTGCAGAGTTTGAAATTAATTTATGGTTTAAACCCGAAGAGATATCTAGCTATACAAGAATTGATGAAGAATGGTTTACTGAATAAATTCCCATTCTTTTTTATCTAAATATGGTACAAAGATTGTTTTATTTCTTTCCATTGTAAAATGGGGATAAAAAACCACTCTGGATTGTATTTTTGTTTATGTCTGTGTTGCGCAAGACATCTAAGATAATTACAGATCCTTGTAAGAAAAGTAACATGGATGACCAATGTGAGTATATTCATAAATTTAATATTCAACTGATTGCAAAAAATCGCATAGAGTACTATGTTGGATCCAAGCTGGATAAGAAACGTTTTCAAATACATACTTTTCTACTCAAATTCAAAATGATTTTAATCAATATTTAAACGATGTTGTACAGCCGTTACCAGGATTCTCTATTTTAATAAATACCAGACAGCAAGAGAGATAATCCCGATGATTACAAAAATTATCCAAAGAATATATGCAATTCTCAGACGTGCAATCCATCTCGCCTTTTTTTCAGGTGTATCAAAAAACCGTCCAAGAACTGGGTCATCTTCTATTAGCATATTACTGTTCCTTTTTTTCCATAAGGGCCTTAATTCTTTTTCGACGGAAGAAATCCTCGCGTTCTCTTTCTTCAAGTTGCATCTCAATATATTTTCGTGTTGCATAGAGTTTTGGAATCAAATTATTTTCAAGCACATTCACTCTTCGTTTTGTTTTTTCAATCTCTACAGCAAGTGATTTAATGCCGCCTTCAAGATCAGCAAGATTAATCAGTTTTGATACAAGAGCGGTGAATTGTTTTTTGGCATCATCCAGCTTTGCACATGTTTCAGAAAAACCATACAATGGTTTCTCGTCAACAGTGATACCGTCGCTATTGAGCTTTGGTATCTTCACACCCATAATGTTATCGCTTTCAAAAGAAACCTCGCCGATATCTTTTGTAAGATGAGAGATATCATCAACTTTTTGCTCTCCGATAATCATCTGAGACTGTATTAAAGAAAGAAATGCGTCGTTAAATGTATCATCTAATTCTTTTTTCATCTGATTTCTTCTATCAATAATTGTAAAGAATCGTTCAACAAGCGCATCACGTTTCTCTTCAAGTAATTTATGTCCTTTCTCCGCAAGTATTGTCTTCTTACGGATTTCAAGAAGCTCCATTCTAGTGGGGCTTACACCCTCAAGTATCTGCTCTGCCATCTTTACTTCTCGTCTTTATTTTTTGGAAGATATTTTTCTATGTATTTTTCATCAATTTTTTTCAGTTCAGCAGTTGGAAGTTTTGAGAACAATTCCCAGCCTATAGTTAGAGTTTGTTCAATACTTCTATCTTCGTGATTGCCTTGAGAGACAAATTGTTGTTCAAATTCATCAGCAAAATTTAAAAACTTCCGATCACGATCTGAAAGCGCATCTTCACCAACAATTGCTACAAGGTCGCGAAGGTCACATCCCTCAGCATAAGCAGCGTAAAGCTGGTTTGATACACCAGCATGATCAGCTCGGGTTCTACCTTCACCGATACCTCTATCCATAAGACGAGATAGACATGGAAGAACCGCAATTGGCGGATAAATATCTTTCTTATGAAGCCCTCGTTCAAGAACAATCTGCCCTTCAGTGATATAACCGGTAAGATCCGGTATCGGATGGGTAATATCATCATCAGGCATCGTAAGCATCGGAATCTGTGTAATCGAACCTTTCTTTCCTTTGATTCTTCCTGCACGTTCATAGATTGTTGCAAGATCAGTATACATGTAACCTGGGTACCCTCTCCTTCCAGGGACTTCTTCTCTTGCAGCTGCAATCTCACGCATGGCTTCAGCGTAGTTGGTAAGATCCGTAAGAATTACAAGAACATGCATATCAAGGTCAAATGCGAGATACTCCGCACAAGTCAGTGCCATACGAGGTAATATTGCCCGTTCAATGGTTGGATCATCGGCAAGATTCAGAAACATAACAGTTCTTTCAAGTGCACCGGTGTTTTCAAAATCTTTTATGAAAAGATTTGCTTCTTCAGAAGTAATTCCCATTGCACAAAACACGACAGCAAAATCTTCTTCTTTACCAAGTACCTTTGCTTGTCTTGCAATTTGTGAAGCAAGCTCATTGTGTGGAAGACCAGATCCCGAAAAAATCGGTAGCTTCTGGCCACGTACTAGTGTATTCAGTCCATCAATTGTAGAAATACCTGTCTGGATAAACTCCCTTGGATACTCCCGAGCATAGGGATTTATTGGATTTCCATTTACATCTCTTCT
>JAUWCF010000094.1 GCA_030609445.1 Thermoplasmatota archaeon
GTTGAATTTTTCAACAGGTTTTATGAAGGAGGCGGAAAAGAATTTTCGCCGTTTAAACTAAAAAGAAAATATACAAAAATAGAAGAAAAAAAATAGACTAAAAAAATGGAGGAAAAAAGAATATGAAAATAAAGAGAAAAGCAACAATAATGGTACTGCTCCTTGCAGCAATGTTTGTGTTCTCTGCAGGGGTAGTAAGTGCCCAAGAAGAAAGTGAACTTACTCAAAGCGAAAGCGACCAAAACAAAACACTCGTAATACTAGGCTGTACACTAGCCATTGGTATTGCAGGAATAGCATCTGCAATTGGTCTTGCACTTGCTGGTTCTTCTGCAATTGCAGTCACTGCTGAGAAACCAGATCTCTTTGGTAAACTACTTGTGCTTCAGGTTCTACCCATGACTCAGTCGGTTTATGGCCTACTAACAGCAATATTGCTAATGATGGGAGCAGGTCTACTTGGAGGAGGAGATGCATTTGTAACCTCTCTGCAGGGAGTAGGTGCAATCTGGATTGGGCTTGCAGTAGGACTTACAGGACTATCTGCAATTAACCAAGGTATGGTTGCATCATCCTCAATTAGTGCTGTGGGTAGAAACCCAGATGTAGCGGCAAGAGGCATTATATTTACAGTTATGCCAGAAACCATTGCTATCTTCGGGCTTCTTGTAGGAATACTTTTGATGACGGGACTACAACTTCTGTAGATGGAACAAACATGCCAGCAGAAAAAATCATTGAACAGATAAAGAAAGATTCACAAAAAGAAATCAGCCAGATACTAAAAGATGCAGAGAGTAAAATAAAAATCATCATCGCTACTGCGAAAAAAGAAGCAAACAAGCAAGCAGAAAAAATACAGGCAGATGGAGCCATTCAAAGTGAAAACATCAAAAAAATCCTAATTTCAAAAGCAAATCAAGATGCGAAAAAAGAAATCATGAAGGTAAGAGAAAAAATAATCGATGAATGCTTTGTAAAAGCACATCACAAACTATCAACACTTAATGAACGAAAATACAAAAACATAGTGACAAAACTTATGCAAGACGGGTGTACAAAAATCGGCCGAGACTGCACCGTAATAACTTCTAGAGAGATAGACAAAAAAATCGCAAAAGATCTTGGCATAAAATTAACTGGTTCTGTTGAATGCTCAGGCGGAATAATACTTACATCAGGCGACGGACGCATAACACTTGACCATACCTTTGATGGCATTCTGAAACGGGAAAAAGACAAAATAAGAATAAAGGTAGGTAGGCTGCTTTTCTCATAAAAATGACGGAGGAGATAATATTGTTTGAGATGATCCTTGACCCCAACAGCATCCTCTTCTGGCTATTAATAGTTACAGTTATCGCTGGGGCTGCGGCAGTTATCTCCCGTCCTTTTTCCACCTACGTAAAATTTGTTTATCCAAATGCAAAATTCGAAGCTATGGGAAATCCCTATGTTGAAGATAAAACACTAAGTAGTATTGTCGATAGCAAAAATCTAGCTGACTTTAAAGAATCCTTAAACGCATCAAAAGACTACAAAGTAGAAGGTGAAACCACTTATGAAATACAGGACTCACTAGATAATACATTTCTTCAAACCATTGAGATGATGAAAAAAGATAGTTCAAAGAAAATGAACGAATTCTACAATACATATCTAGAAAAAATAGATATATATCTTGTTAAAAACATACTGAAAAACAAACTTCTTGAAAAAACAAGTGATGAAACCATTATCTCAAGGGCAGTCTTACCAAATACCAAAGAATTGTTGCAGAAAATAATTGATGCAGAAAAAGAAGATCTCCAAAACATCCTCAAAACATATGGTTTCTCTGAAGAAATAATCGATTCAATTTCAGACAAAGACACCGACTTTCTACGACTTGATAGCTCAATAGATAAATATGTAATAAATAAATTCAAAGAAGTAAAAGTTCCATACAAATGCGAACAGGCAAAACAAAAATTTGTCAAAACTATGATAGATATACAAAACATAAAAAATGTTCTTCGAGCAAAACAACTAAGTTATGACGAACAATCCTGCATGAAACTTTTCCTTGGCGATGGAAAAGAAATAGCAACATGGAAATACAAAGAAACTGCAGAAGTTGACTCTGTTTCACAGGTGATCTCTAGCCTTGAAGGAACCTCATACTACAACGAATTAAAAGATGCAATAGAACAATACAACAAAGAACAATCAGTACAAGTCCTGGAGAACGCACTTGACCGCAATTTTTTGAAACAGATGAAAGATATTTCCACACAAAATTATGTTACCATTGGACCAACTATCAGATTTCTTGTATCAAAAGAATTTGAAATCAAAAACTTAAAAATTGTTGCAAAAGGTGTCGACGAACACCTTCCTTCAGAGATGATAAAAAGTTATCTTATCAAGGAGGCATCCTGATGAAACTAGCAGCTCTTTGCGATAAAGATATTGCAGTTGGTCTGCGGCTTGCTGGAATAAAAGAAACCTATGTTCCAAAGGACGATTCTGCAAAAATTTGGAAGGAACTCTCAGAAAGAGATGACATTGGAATTATATTTATAACAGAACAAATCGTAGAAGATCTACAAAGAGAACTAAAGGATTTTCGACTACAGAATAACATCCCTATAATACTTGAAATACCAGATAAATCTGGAAGAAGAAAAGACTATGTGGACTTTATTTCACATTTAATAAAAAAAGCAGTCGGAATTGAAATAAGCAAAGAAAAATAAGATTTGGAGGCAACACATAATGTCTAAAAAAATACAAGAAGGAAGAATAATTAGAATCTCTGGGCCCGTCATTGAAGCAGATGGTATGCGAGGAGCAAAAATGTATGACGTGGTAAAAGTCGGAGAGGAAAATCTCATCGGCGAAATCATCCGTCTCAATGAAGATAACGCCATCATTCAAGTTTATGAAGATACCAACGGGTTAAAACCAGGTGGAAAAGTAATAACTACATGTATGCCCCTCTCGGTAGAACTTGGCCCAGGTCTTCTCACAAATATTTATGACGGCATACAGCGACCACTCCCAGACATCTACAAGGAAACCGGCGATTTTATAAAACGTGGCGTAGAAGCAACAGCACTTGATAGAAAAAAGAAATGGCATTTCAAACCAACTGCAAAAGCCGGAGACAAGGTTGAAGGCTGCGATGTTATTGGAGAAGTAAAAGAAACCTCAATTATTACCCATAAAATCATGATCCCTCCAGACATGAGCGGTAAACTTTTAAAAGTTGAAAAAGAAGGCGACTACACGGTTACTGAAAACATTGCAATTGTTTCAACAGACAAAGGTGATGTGGAACTTCAGATGCTTCAACGATGGCCGGTTCGTAAACCAAGGCCGGTTATAAAAAAGTTAGATCCATCACTGCCTCTTATCACTGGGCAGCGTGTTATCGATACATTTTTCCCAGTTGCCAAAGGTGGAACCGCAGCTATACCAGGTGGGTTTGGGACGGGGAAAACTGTGATGATGCATTCCCTAGCGAAGTGGAGCGATGCACAAGTTGTCGTCTATGTTGGTTGCGGCGAACGTGGAAACGAGATGACTGACGTATTAAGAGAATTTCCAGAACTTGAAGATCCAAAATCAGGAGAACCACTCATGAACCGTACAGTTCTGATTGCAAATACATCCAACATGCCTGTTGCGGCTCGAGATGCAAGTGTCTATACAGGAATTACTATTGCAGAATATTATCGCGATATGGGATATGATGTTGCTCTCATGGCAGATAGTACTTCAAGGCTTGCAGAAGCAATGAGGGAAATCTCAGGAAGACTCGAGGAGATGCCAGGTGAAGAAGGATATCCAGCATATCTCGCTTCAAGACTTGCAGAGTTTTATGAAAGATCTGGAAGAGTAAAGCTACTGGGTTCAAAAGATAAAGAAGGATCAGTATCAGTCATTGGCGCAGTATCCCCTCCAGGTGGAGATTTTTCGGAACCTGTTGCACAAAACACACTTCGGATTGTAAAAGTCTTCTGGGCTCTAGATGCTGATCTAGCCGATAGACGACATTTCCCATCAATTAATTGGTTAAAATCATATTCACTTCATCTTGAAGAAATTAGTAGTTGGTGGCATAAAGAAATAGGAGAAAATTGGCTTAAACTTCGAAATAAAGCGATGGCAATTCTCCAGAAAGAATCGGAACTTCAAGAGATTGTAAAACTTGTAGGTCCCGATGCGCTTCCGCCAAGAGAAAGATCTGCTCTTGAAAGTGCTAGAATGATTCGTGAGGATTTCCTGCAACAAAGTGCTTTTCATGAGGTGGATACATATTGCCCTGGAAAGAAACAGTATGAGATGTTGCGGCTGATGCTGAAATATTCAGATAAAATACTTGAAGCTGTTACAAAAAACGTACATATTGATGATATTATTGCCATGAAATCTCGTGAGAGTCTTGCAAGAACGGGGACTGTGCCAAATAAAGAATTTGAAAAGAGATTTTCTGATGTTGAAAAAGAATTTGAAAAAGAAATTAACGACCTTATCAAAGGAGGCAAATAAACATGAGCAATAAAGACATAGAATACACAACAGTATCTGAAGTTGCAGGACCTCTAATGATTGTTGAGGGTATAAAAGACGTTGCTTATAATGAGGTAGTAAAAATTAAGACATCCTTTGGTGAAGAACGAACAGGAACAGTCCTTGAAGCATTTATGGATAAAGCCATCATTCAAGTTTTTGAGGGGACAAAAGGATTGGATACAGACAAAACTTCAGCTCGTTTTATTGGAGAAACCATGAAACTTGGTGTCTCTAAAGACATGCTTGGAAGAGTTTTTGATGGAACCGGTAACCCTATTGATGATGCACCACCAATTATCCCTGAAGATCGAAGAGATGTGAATGGAAATCCAATAAATCCCTATGATCGGGAGTATCCAAGGTAGTTTATCCAGACAGGTATTTCTAAAATTGATGGACTGAATACACTAGTGCGTGGCCAGAAGCTACCAATTTTTTCTGGATCTTGTCTTCC
>JAUWCF010000089.1 GCA_030609445.1 Thermoplasmatota archaeon
GTGACATTCTCCCCGGCATAAATGCCGGGGCTTCTTGTTAGCCCCAACCTAGCTACCCACAGAGGCAATGTCTAACGTTGTTTGCACCAGTCGTTGATCTTGTACATATTTTGTTACAGTCTCCAAATTAGCATCGCCAACACTTCGGTAAAATTTACCCGGGCTCCAAAAATGCCCCTTAGGATATCTTTTCCGAAAATTTGGTTTCCGTTTAAACAGTTCATGAGCAGAGGCCCCCTTCAAGAGATGCAAAGCTTTCGAAACACTCATTGTTGGCGGTATCCCAACCAACGTATGAATGTGATCAGGCATTACACTCAACTCAACAATGTCAATTTTATGACGGGCTGCAACTTCCCCCAAAATTTCTTCACAAAGGTTTTTATTCTCCTGCTTTCTTAACATATTGTACCGATATTTGGGGCACCATTCCAAGTGGTACATATTCTGGCCTACACTATGGCTTGCGCTAACCAATTTCAATAAATCACGTCCTGATCGGGTTCTCTATAGTACCTGCCTCTGGCAGGTGCGCCCGACCAAGACAACATAACTTCCTCGACAACTAGAATTTTTTCATAAAAATGCAAGATTATGCCGCCTTAAAAGGCGGGGATTTAAACCCTTAAAAAGGACTGCAAAATATAGTTAAAAAACATAGAAAATTGATATATAAAATTTTAAATAAACAAATTGAGGCTGACCAATAACTAAATAATGCAAAAAACCAGTGCATAAAAAGACATTTTCTCAATGAAAATCCAGATTTCTATGCAGAGAATCTGTTTTGAGCACCCCGCTTTTCCAAAGTGGGGGTTATTGGTCAGCCTCAATTGCATATTATAATAAGAGGAGACCTTGTTATGCGTCATCCATATTTTACATTTAGACTTTTTTTTCTTATCTACGACCATATTTTCAGACGAACTTTAAAGTATTGTTATCTCCTCAGGGAATCAGTTAGGCTTAATGTAAAAGTATCTATTCTCCTTTAAATTCTGGTTTCCTCTTCTCTACAAATGCGTTCATGCCTTCTTTTTGATCATGTGTTGAAAAGCTCGATGAAAAATAGGATATTTCAAGAGCACATGCATTTGATAAATCGATATCTGCCCCTTTATTGACAAGTTCTTTTATAAATGCTGTTTGAACACTTGATTTTGATGCGATTTTATGTGCAAGTTTTCCAACATGTTCCAGTAGTTTATCACTTTCTACAATGTTGTTGACAAGACCAATGGTTTTTGCATCTTCAGCAGACAGATTATTGCCTGTGAGAAGCAGTTCTTTTGCCTTTGTTTTTCCAACAAGTCTTGGAAGTCTTTGTGTTCCCCCAAATCCAGGGGATATTCCAAGGTTAATTTCAGGTTGACCAATAAGTGCATTATCAGATGCAATAATGATATCACAAGCCATCATCACTTCACAGCCACCACCCAGTGCATAGCCATTGACTGCTGCGATAAATGGAAGTCGAGATTTCTCGATTTTAAATAAAAGGTTATGTCCAATTTCTGAGAATTCTTTTGCTTCAAGAGGAGTTAAATCCTTCATTTGTTTGATGTCTGCACCTGCAATAAACGCCTTATCTCCACTGCCTGTTAGAATCGCTACTTTTATTTTTTTATTATTTTCAAGCTTATCAACGGTTGATGATAGCTCCATAAGAGTTTCTTTGTTTAATGCGTTTAATGCTTCGGGTCGGTTAATGGTTATTGTTGCAACACCATCTTCTTCTCGTACAACAATATTTTTGTAATTCATCTCAGCTCACCTACTATAGTCGTAAAATCCTTTTCCTGATTTTCTACCAAGATATCCAGCCTGCACCATCTTTTTAAGGAGAGGGCACGGTCTGTATTTCGAATCGTTAAATCCGCCATAGAGTACATTCAAAATATTAAGAGATACATCAAGACCGATGAGATCAGCAAGTTCTAATGGACCCATAGGATGATTCATCCCGAGTTTCATCACGCTATCAATTGATTCAGCAGTTCCTGTCCCGTCTTGAAGACAAAACATTGCTTCATTAATCATTGCGAAAAGCACACGGTTTGATACAAAACCAGGACCATCATTTACTTCTACTGGTATCTTCCCCATCTGTTCTGCAAGTTCTTTTATTATTTTAGCAGTCTGATCTGAAGTTCTCAACCCACGGATAACCTCAACAAGTTTCATCAGAGGAACTGGGTTCATAAAATGCATACCAATAAAGCTTTCAGGTCTGCTTGTTACTGATGCAAGATCAGTGATTGGAATTGTTGATGTGTTTGATGCAAATAATGTTTCTTTTTTGCAGATTTTATCAAGTTCTTTAAATATGTCTTTTTTCACGTTTACATCTTCAAAGATTGCTTCAACGACAAGATCTACGTCTTTTAAATCTGCAAGTTTTGTTGTTCCTTTAATTTTTGATAGTATCTTATTTTTCTCTGCTTCAGTCATTTTTCCTTTTTCTACACTTCTATTTAGGAATTTTTCAATTCTACTGAGTCCTTTGTTCACAAATTCGTCTTTTATATCTTGTATGATAACGTCAAAACCTGCTTTTGCTGCTACAAGTGAGATACCATGTCCCATCGTACCAGCACCAATTACTCCTATCTTTTTTATAGCCATAATAATTCCTCCTTTTATCGTTCAATTATCATAGAAACAGCATTCCCGCCTCCAAGACAGATCGTTGCAAGCCCTCGTGTTTTGTTATACTGCTTCATTGCATGAAGAAGTGTGACAAGTATCCGAGATCCACTGCAACCAATTGGATGCCCAAGTGCAACTGCTCCGCCATGAACATTAAAAATATCTTTTGGAATACCAATTTCTCTCATAACAGCTATTGATGCAGAAGAGAATGCTTCATTGTGTTCCACAAGATCGATGTCATCAATAGCAAGATTCATCTTTTTGAAAAGTGCTTTTATTCCAGGAATAGGTGCTTCCATTACATATTCTGGTTTGACACCGCTTGTATTGTATCCCTTAATTGTTGCAAGCGGTTCAACACCTTCTTTTTTTGCTTTTTCTTTACTCATGACGACAACTGCTGAGGCGCCATCGGTAATCTGCGATGCATTCCCTGCAGTAACTACACCTCCTTCTTTGAAAAACGGTTTTAACTTCGCAAGTGCTTCAGGAGTTGAACCTTTTCGGATGCCTTCATCCTTATCAAAAATAATGGGATCCGCTTTCTTCTGCTTAATTTCGATTGGTATTACTTCATTCTTAAATTTACCAGTCTCCGTTGCCTTTACTGCTTTTTGCTGGCTTCCTGCAGCAAATATGTCACAGTCCGCTCTTGTAATCTTATATTTCTCTGCTATGACTTCTCCCGTATTTCCCATATGATAATTGTTATAAACATCCCAAAGACCATCATTTACCATGCAGTCTTTTATTTTACCATCAAACATACGGAATCCAAACCGTGCTTTATCCAAAAAATATGGGCAGTTTGTCATACTTTCCATTCCACCAGCGACAATACAATCAGAATCACCAAGCTTTATTGCTTGTGCAGCAAGAACAACTGCTTTGAGAGATGATCCACATACTTTATCGACATGAAGCGCACCAATCTCATAGGGCATTCCCGCTGCAATTGCTGCTTGTCTGGCAACATTCTGACCAAGACCTGCTGAGACAACATTACCCATGATAACTTCTTCAATATCTTTTGGTTTTAAACCTGCTTTTTTAACAACTTCTCCGATAGCAATACTGCCAAGTTGCGGAGCTGAAAAACCTTTTAGAGCACCAGCAAACTTTCCTTGTGCTGTTCTCACAGCTGAGACTATTACTGCTTCGTTCATAATTATACCTCCTCCAGATAATAGGAATCAAGCAAAGCAATCAGATTTTGATTTAAATCATTTTCCAAAAACAGATCTTTAATGTTTTATCACTCTCTCGAAATACTAGAAAAAACTTATAGATAACATAATCATAAAAAATGTAGGGATTGAGTAAGGCAAGAATTTAGTTTTAGTTTCGGCAATGCAAAAATTGAGATTAGGAACAATTTTTAAATTAAAATTTGCTTATGTTAGAGTATGCCTCATGTAAGAAATTTTCATTATCGATCGATTAAATGTCCTATGTGTCAAAAGAAAATTAAAACAAAAGATGAAAAGTGGTTTTGTAGTAAAAAATGTGAAGATGAATGGAAAATACTAAATGGGGAATTAAAGGAAAGTAGTAATAAAAAAGTAAAAGGACGAGACACTAGTGGATAATCGGTATAACTTTTGTACTTATTAATAACCAAATATTGGAAAAATATATGGAAGACCCGAAATTCAATAATTACCATATCTATGGAGTAAAGAGCAAATAGAATACTCTATCAATAAAGGAAAGTCTAAAGTGAAAATGTCGCCCAAACGAAACAATCGCTCAGATAACCTTCGTAATTATTATGAAGCACCAATTGTCTGTTAAATATTAATCCTGGAAAAGAATATTGAACTTTTAACACAATAATTGCATGGAATGTTACAGTATAATTAGTAACTTCAAGGTCACGTATAAATCCTATAAGTTTCTGAGGAGGCGGAGGATGTGGTATACATATGTCAATAATACAAAAATCATCCGGATCTTCAGAGTTAACAATTTTTACGCAACCATAAGGTTCAAAGCTTTCTTCAGGCCAAATAACTTCTACAGTTACTGTTACAGCGCCGTCTTCAGGTTTAAAATCAGTACCGCTGTCAGGATCAAAAGTCCATGTTCCCCAATCTGGATAAGATTCAATTTCCCAGTCAAGAAGTGATTCAGGATCGCCGATGTTTTCAACGGTAAAACTGTCGGTGACTGTTGCACCTGGTTCTACATCAGTCCAGCATAATGATCCATCACAATCCAAATCAGGACTAGGATCCAACGATGTTAATACAAAATCATGTGTCGTATTTTCAGTTATACTAAGCAGTATCCACTCTGTTTCATATCCCTCTTTTGATGCTGTAGCGTTCTTCAAGCAGTAACATATCGGTATGTTTGTAACGTGATAATATCCAGATGAATCCGTGTAGTCCTCTTCATATGTTCGATGAAAATGCACTCGTACCCTTGCTCCTGGTATAGGATTCATAAGTGTGTTGTTGACATACCCTGACAAGCTTCCATTATAGTCGGTTAGAGGTTCCAATAC
>JAUWCF010000006.1 GCA_030609445.1 Thermoplasmatota archaeon
ATAGTTTACAGGATTTGCAGCAACCAGAAATGGTAACGCCCGGGAATAGTTTTTTTTATCTAAATAATCAAAAGATCGCTCTGCATTTTTCCATGAACAATCAACTGCAAGTATCCCATTTCCAATTGCAATTTTAAAATCTTCTCTTGAAAGACTTTTTTTTGCAAACGGGTTTAAAAGAATAGTGTTACTTGGAACTTTTTTAATATTTTTCTCAAGTTTTGCAAAACCAAATTTATTTAGTTTTCTTGCACTACATTTCTTTGGATCATCTTCGTTTGCATGATAGGCAAAAAGCCGAATTCTTTTCATTACTCACCCACCTGGATATCAAGAACAATATGACTCATGCCAGGAGCATACGATTTAATAACTCGATATGTCAAAAGCTCAGCTATTCGTTCATATTTTTTAGCGGTTTTTTCAACTATTCTTAAAGGCTTTTCTGGAAACAATTTGTCAGGACAGACATCATGATAATGGATAAATCCAGTACAATTTATTAGGCAATTGAAAGCTACGGGTAAAAACTTCTCTGTTTCTTCAATATATCCCATAACAACTCTTTCTGCAACATTTTTAGGAGCCGTCTTTCTATTGTCACCAAATAAGGGTTGAACAATGGATGTTACATGATTAAGCACGATATTTTTACATAGATAATCATAGGCGACAGGATTGATTTCACAAGAAAAAATCTTCTTTGGCTTACTATACACAGCCATTGGCAAGGTGAAATAACCAATACCTGCAAAAAGATCAACAACAGTCTCGTTTTTATTGGAAATGTTTGCCATACGCAATCGTTCATCCATATTTCCCGATGAAAGCATAATCTTTGCCACATCTAACTTATATCGTACGCCATTTTCTTTATGAACCACTTCAGTATTTTCAGAGCCATACAGTATCTCAACATTAGGTTCACGATAGATTCCAGATATACCGCCAACATTATTAAGAACTGTTTTACAATGAAGAACTTCAGCATATGTTTTACCAATCTCTTCTCCATAACTTTTTAGTTTTTCATCTAGTTTAACAATTACTATATCTCCAATCTTTTCCCATTTTTCTGGAAGAAAATTTGTTAATTCCAAAGGAATCTTGTTTTTAAGTGATTTTTTTATCTTTTCAAGTGGTGTTTCAATCATGAATATGATTGTTTAATAACAAACACCTATAAAATAGTTTTAATCAAGCCCCCAACAAAGATATGTACCACAATCTCTATTCACTCCTCAAATGGACCTTTTTCCCTACGACTTACGAAAAAACCAGAGAACAATAATGCATAACATCAGAAATAATCTTACATCTGGAAAAAATTTTGTCTTTGAATCAGGAACTGGTTCAGGAAAAACAATCTGTGTGCTTTCTTCAACACTTCAGTATGCGCTTGAAAATAATAAAAAAATTCTTTATACAACTCGTACAAATGCACAGCAACGTCAAGTTATTGTTGAACTTCGGGCAATTCAAAAAAAAACAGGAGATAAGAGGATTTTTGGAGTGGGGATGCAGGGTAGGAGTAATATGTGTCTTCTTGCAAGAGACGATCCAGATATTGGTAATGGTACGTCTGAGGAGCTTTCAAAATTTTGTTCAAATCAAAAAAAGTTGACAGCATCAAACAAGAACAAAGGCTGCAAGTATTATCGAAATTATATTGGGGATAAACAAAGGATCAATAGCATTGTAGAATGGACAAAAAATAATTTACCCACGGCAGAAGAATTCATTGAGTTCTGTGAAAAAAAAGCGGCGTGTCCTTATGAGATAAATAAGATGATGATACGTGAAGCAGTTGTTGTTGTTGTGCCGTATGTTTATGTGTTTGACAAAACGATTCGTATTATGCTTTTTGATTGGCTGTCTGTTTCTGATGATGATATTATTTTAATAGTTGATGAGGCACATAACCTACCTAGTTATATCAGGGATCTGTTTTCTGCGCAACTGAGTATGTGGATGCTTAACAGCTGTGTTTTAGAGGCAAAAAAGTTTGGTGATCCCAAATTATCTGGTGGAAAAGTTTCTGTTTCGAAGTTTTGTAAAATGCTTATAGAAATCATCAGCATTTTAAGAGATACGTATGTGTATGGTATTTTGGAGAATGGTATTAGGACAAATGCTTATGTAAAAAATGATGCGTTTATTCCTTCTCATGAGCTTGAATCCGAGATTATGTCTCGACTAAAAATCACTAGTAAAACCTTACATGATGTTGTAAGTGATCTTGTTGCATATGGAGAAAAAATTCAGGAATATCAACAAAAAGAGGGCAAGCTTCCCCGTTCATATCTTCATAAACTCGGAGCTTTTCTAGAGTTCTGGATTCATGTTGAGATGGATCAATATATCAAGCTTATTGTTGACGCGTCAGGTGGTAAAAACCCTCGCATCGAGGCATATTGTCTGGACCCTTCTATTGGAACAGGAATTATTAATGAGTTTCATTCTTCTATTCATATGTCCGGAACACTAGAACCTCTTGAGGAATATCGTGATTCTTTGGGTCTTTCTAAAGAGACAGAACTTGTTTTTTATCCATCTCCCTTTTCAAAAGAAAACCGTAAGATTTTTTTTGTAAAAGATGTAACAACACGATACGATGAGATCGCAAGAGATAAAAAAATTGTTCCAAGAATGTGGCAGCATATCACAGATATTTGTAACACGTTTCCAAAAAATATTATGGTGTGTTTCCCTAGTTTTAACACTCTTTCTCTGTTTCAAAATAAAGGAAGTTTTGATGACATTAAACGTTGTCTTTATGTTGAAGAACAGTCAATGTCTCAATCTGATCTGATGGATCTTGTCACAAGTTTTAAATCATATGGAGTGGAGAATGGTAGTGGTGCTGCTCTTTTTTCTGTGATGGGTGGAAGAATTAGTGAGGGTATGGATTTTCCAGCAGAGCAACTTGAGATAGCAGTAATCGTTGGTATTCCTTATCCAAAACCAACTGCTAGACAGCGTGGTCTTCAGAAATATTATGATTTCAAATTTGGCAAAGGATGGGAATATACAGTTAATGCCCCTGCTGCAAGAAAACTGTTGCAGTCTATTGGCAGGCTCATTCGTGATGAAAACGATAGAGGTGTTGCCGTTATTTTAGATAAGAGAGCACCTCGTTTCAGTCAGTACATACGGGATATGAGGGAATCAAGGGATATTTTAGATGATATTCATATGTTTATGAAGAAATGATATTTTTCTTTGTTTCAAATAAAATATTTGAATTTTGTAAGTGACAAAATTCGTAATTTGTTTAAGCTGATATTGTATTTACCGTCTGCTACTTTAGGTAGCATTTATGAGGAGGGTTTTATCCTATGGAGTCCGGGAAACAGAAATCTAAACTTATACTTGAAGACGGTTCTGTTTTCTATGGATATTCCTTTGGATATAAAAAGCCTGTAACTGGAGAAGTTGTGTTTAACACAGGAATGGTGGGTTATCCAGAAAGCCTCACCGATCCATCATATAGCGGGCAAATCTTGGTTTTAACGTATCCTTTGATAGGTAACTATGGTGTTCCTGGAGATGAAAAAGAAGACAACCTGTTGAAATATTTTGAATCTGACAAAATTCAAGTTCAGGGGTTGATTATTTCGAATTATTCTGAAAAATATTCTCATTGGAATGCAAAAAAATCTTTGTCAGAGTGGATGAAAGAACATAAAATTCCAGGAATATTTGATGTAGATACTAGAGAGCTTACGAAAAAATTGAGGGAAAAAGGAACAATGCTTGGAAAGATACTCTATGATAATGAAAATATTGGTTTTGAAGATCCAAACAAAAGAAATCTAGTGGCTGAGGTCAGTATTACAAAACCTATTGTGTATAAAAAAGGCAAGAAAAAAGTTATAATTGTTGATTGTGGCGTTAAAAATAACATTATCAGAGCATTTCTCAGGAGAAATATTACTGTTATTCGATGTCCTTGGAACTACAATTTCTTAGAAGAAGAAGCAGATGGTATTGTACTTTCTAATGGACCTGGCAATCCTCAGATGTGCAAAGAAACAATAGAGAATGTAAAAAACGCTCTTTCAAAAAATACCCCAATTCTTGGTATTTGTCTAGGCTCACAGATTTTAGGGCTTGCCGCTGGAGCTAACACATATAAACTAAAATATGGACATAGAAGTCAAAATCAGCCATGTGTGGAAGTCGGAACCAAAAAATGCTATATCAACTCACAGAATCATGGATACGCTATTGATTCAGATACATTACCTGAGGATTGGAGGGAATGGTTTTACAACAATAACGATAAAACAAACGATGGTATCATTCATATCTCAAAACCATTTTTTGGAGCGCAGTTTCATCCTGAAGCATCTCCAGGACCAGATGACACTGAATTCATATTTGACATGTTCTTAAGAGCAATGAAACCATGAAAGGAAAAAATAAGAAACTAAAAAAAGTCCTTATACTGGGTTCTGGTGCGATACGAATAGGGCAGGCAGGAGAATTTGATTATTCCGGTAGCCAGGCAATTAAGGCGTTAAAAGAACATAGAATAAAAACAGTGCTTGTAAATCCAAATATTGCAACAATTCAAACATCTGATTATCTAGCAGATAACGTATATTTTTTACCACTTGAGTTGTATTTTGTTGAGAAAATTATTGAAAAGGAAAAACCAGATAGTGTCTTACTTGGTTTTGGAGGTCAGACAGCGTTAAATGTCGGCTGTGAACTTTCAAAAAAAGGTGTTTTTAAAAAACATAATGTAGAAGTACTTGGTACACCAGTAAAAGCGATTCTTGATACAGAGGATAGAGATTTTTTTGTAAAAAAAATACAGGAGCTCAATCTCAAAGTTCCAATAAGCAAGGCAGTTACAAGTGTAAAAGAAGCAGTTGAAGTTGCAAAAAAAATCAAGTATCCTGTTATGTGCAGGATAGCATATGCACTAGGAGGTTTAGGTTCAGGAGTAGCCAATAATAAACAACAGTTAGTTGAAATTACAAAAAAAGCATTTTCTTTTACAAAACAAATCTTAATTGAGGAATATTTCGGCGGATGGAAAGAACTTGAATACGAAGTTGTAAGAGATCAATATGATAACTGCATTGTTGTCTGCTCTATGGAAAATGTTGATCCCATGGGGATTCATACTGGTGAAAGTATTGTAGTCGCTCCCGTGCAGACATTAACTTCCTCTGAGAATTTTAAACTCAGATCCATTGCAATAAAAGTTATTCGACATCTTGGCATAGTTGGCGAGTGCAACATACAATTTGCGTTTGATCCCCAATCTGAAGATTACAGAATAATTGAGGTTAATGCTCGGCTAAGTAGAAGTTCAGCGCTTGCTTCAAAAGCTACAGGGTATCCACTTGCATTTATTGCAACGAAGCTTGCATTAGGTTTTAGTTTACCTGAGGTTGAAAATATTGTCACAAAAGAGACATCAGCATGTTTTGAACCAGCCTTAGACTATGTTGTTCTTAAGTATCCACGATGGGACCTGCAAAAATTCAGAAATGTTAGCCTTAATCTTGGTTCTGAAATGAAATCAGTCGGAGAGGTAATGGCGATTGCAAGAAGTTATGAGGAGGCAATCCAAAAAGCAATTCGGATGCTTGATGTTGGGATGAACGGACTTGTTTGTAACGATCTCTTATTTAACGATCTGGAAAAAGAGCTCAAAGAGCCAACTGACAAAAGAATGTTTGCGATAGCTGAAGCAATCAAAAGAGGATACTCTATTGATAAAATACACTCTTTCACAAAGGTTAATCCATGGTTTCTCTACAAAATGGAAAACATAGTTGTAATAGAAAAAAAACTGAGAAAATACACAATTAAAAACATACCTGTTTCTTTAATGAAAGAGGCAAAACAAAAAGGTTTTTCAGATAAACAAATAGCAATACTTACAGACAGTACTGAACCTAACGTGAGACGTAGAAGGAAAAAAATGGGTGTTATACCCTATGTGAAACAAATAGATACCCTTGCTGCAGAGTACCCTGCAAAAACCAACTATCTGTATCTGACATATAATGGCTGTTGTGATGATCTTACGTTTAAAGAAAAAAAGCAGGTTGTTGTGTTAGGTGGAGGGGCATATAGAATTGGTTCTTCAGTGGAGTTTGACTGGTGTTGCGTTAATTCGATGATAACACTTGGTAAATTAAATTACAAAACCATAATGATTAACTATAATCCTGAAACAGTGAGCACAGATTATGATATCTGCGATAAACTCTATTTTGATGAGCTCACATTTGAAAGAATTCTTGATATCTATGAAAAGGAAAACCCTATGGGCGTGATTGTTTCAATGGGTGGTCAAATTCCAAATAATTTTGCGATGCCCCTATATAATGCAGGCATTCCCATACTTGGAACGTCTCCAATAAATATTGATAGAGCTGAAAATAGGCATACGTTTTCACAACTACTTGACACATTAAATATCGATCAACCTAAATGGAAGGAATTAACTAGTATTGAAGCTGCTGAAAAATTTGCAGAAAATGTTGGTTACCCTGTTCTCATAAGGCCAAGTTATGTTCTCAGTGGTGCTGCGATGAGTATTGCGTTAAGCAAAAATGAATTAAAAAAATATCTGAAAAAAGCATCTGAAATAAGTAAGGATTACCCTGTTGTTATCAGCAAATTTATCACAGGAGCTAAAGAAATAGAAATCGATGCTGTTGCAAATAATGGAAATCTCTATTGTTATGCAATATCTGAACATATCGAAAATGCAGGGGTTCATTCAGGAGATGCGTCGATGGTGTTGCCCCCTCAAAGAACATATCTGGAGACAATGAGAAGAATTAAAAAAATCGCCAAACAAATTGCCAGATCTTTAGAAATAACAGGTCCATTTAATATACAATTTATCGCAAAAGAAAATGATGTAAAAGTTATTGAATGTAATTTACGAGCTTCAAGAAGCTTTCCATTTGTCTCTAAAGTTTTTAAGATAAATTTTATTGATTTAGCTACTAAAATTATTATGGGCAAACGCGTCCCTAAAATTGAGCGTTCTTCTTTTGATTTAGATTATATTGGAATAAAGGCACCACAGTTCTCTTTTACAAGATTAAAAGGCTCAGATCCTATATTGGGTGTGGAGATGGTTTCAACTGGAGAAGTTGCTTGCCTTGGAGATGATTTTAATGAAACGTTTTTGAAAAGCCTTATGTCTGTTGGTTTTAAACTGCCAAAGAAAACGATTCTTCTATCAACTGGACCAATAGAAAGTAAGGCAGAGTTTCTAGAGAGTACAAAAATGTTGGATCAAATGGGTTTTACATTTTATGCTACGAAAGGGACATCTGATTTTATGGAGAAAAATAACATAAAATCTAAGGTTCTCTTTTGGCCTTTAGAAAATAAAGAACCAAACACCCTTAGTTATATAGCTGACGGGAAAATCGATTTGGTGATTAATATACCTAAAAATATTGAAAGAGAAGAACTTGATAATGATTATCTTATAAGAAGAAAGGCAGTTGACTTTGATGTTCCTTTAATTACTAACTTGCAACTTGCTAAAAGATTTGTTGAAGCAATATGTCGAACTTCACTTGAAGACTTGAAAGTAAAGAGTTGGGATGAATATAATTAGTTGACAACTATTTTGGTAAAAGATTAGGAATCCCGTCCTCAATAGGATACGTGCATTTACATTTTTTACACGTAAAAATGCCTGTAATTATCTCTCCTTTTTCCTCTTTATCAACCTTTAAAATCAAATCTTCTTTGCATGTCGGGCAGCAAAGAATATCTACCAAATCTTTCTTCATTTCTACACCTCTTTTTTAATATTTACCAAGAAAAATCGGTCTTTTTCTCCCCAGATCCGAATCATAAAGAAACGCCCAGTCATCATCAGTTGATTTTCTTGCATCCTCAAGTTTTTGTAGATAATTTTTCACCTGAGAATCCATAAGATCTGCTTGATGTAAAACACTTGCTTCAACGGTTTTCGGCATTCTTGGAGACCCATACTCATATCGTCCATGATGACTAAGAATTATGTGACTTAAATGCATTTCAAGCACTTCTGAAAACTCTGCACCATTTTTTCGCAGATCAGAAATCTTCTCTCGAATCCATCTTTCACCCATTACTATATGACCAATAAAATTTCCCTCATCTGTCTTATCAACTGCAGCGGTATACTCGTATTCTTTTAGCTTTCCTACGTCATGAAGTATTGCACTGCATATAAGCAAGTCTTTGTTTATTCCAGGATACATCTCACAAATATTTTTACAAAGTCGAACTACCCCTATTGCATGTTCCAGATTTCCACCTACATAGTTATGATGATGAGATATTGCAGAAGGAGAATGGGTATATTCCTCGACAAAACTTGAGTCATCAAAAAACTGTGAAAGAAGACTACTTAACTGTTCATTTTTGATGTTTTTAATCTCTTTTTTTAATATGTTATATAACTCTTTTATTCTCTCGCCATCCAAAGCGGGGATAAAATCACTGACGTCATATTCATTAGGGCTACATCTTCTCACCCCACCGGTATTTTCGTTTATAGACATCTGCGGTTTTTCTTCATATAGCTCCACCATCCCAGATCGTACCTGCACAACATCTCCCACAGAGAAGCTGTCATATAATCTTTTTACACGATCTTTGTTGTCGCCTCCCCAGTATTTTATACTGATATCTCCTGTTTTATCTGTAGCGATAAAATCAAACCATGTTCCTCTCTTATATGATCTAGGAGGGTTTTTTATTTTAACAGCGAAAAAATCATTAACAACATCTCCCTCTCTAAGATTTTCGGTGAATTGTTCCTTGCTTCGTTTTCCTGTATCTGTCTCAATTAAGGTTTGTTCATCTTTTTTCTTATCATAATGATGGATATCGGTCATTTTCAATCTCCCGTTTTCCTTCTGTTAATATAACTCACAGTTTATACAACTTTTGTTCATTTACCCTTAAAACTTTCATAGGTAGCTGTTTAAACAACTCAGGATGCTCTGTATGAATAGGAAACAACGTTTTTGGATTTATTTTTAAAATAAGTTCTTTTAAACTAGGTCCATAGATATGCCCAGAACAATGAGATTGAACAAAATTTAGATCAAAATGATTCAACCAATTATGCATACGTTCAGATGATATCTCCATTTCCTCATTAAAAGGCTCAGAAAGCGAATGAATATATGTACCTTTGTTTGGTTTTAAATCAATTAATGTCGGAAAATACCAATAATTTAACACAACCATATATTTAACTGGATTTTTCCGTATCTCATCAGCTGTTATAATATTTGAATAACTAAGTCTTTTTTTTATAAATCTGTCAGTATAATCTTCATTACAATATGTCCCTGTAAGTCTCTTTGGTTTTAACAAAAGAATATGCTCATCATTGCTATTTGGAGCATTCAGTTTTTTATCCAGATGATATTTTTCTAAAAAACATGCATGCTTAAAACTGATCACAAGTTTTTTATCAAGTTCTTTTGCAATCCTATAAAACGTGGTAAACCTGTCAATATCTTTGAAATTAAAATCTACAATAGAAAGATACTTATTTTGCATTATTTCTTGTTTTGAATGATGATAAACTTTTTCTTCAGATTCATCTGATTTTTCTGTATCTATCCTTGTTCCTTCTGTTATCATTGCAATTGGTTTTGCTTCAGCGGCTGCATTTATAAAATCATTTGTCATCTCTAAATGAAGCCCATGCATACGTAGGTCTCCAGTATAAACGACAGCTCCTTCTGATGTATGAATAACAAATCCATATGATCCAGGGACTGAATGATCAACATGGATTGGTTCGATTTCTAAGGAGTCAATAAGGATTTTTTTACCAGTTCTAAATGTATTAAATATTCTTTTTATAGGTGGTGTTTTGTAATCTTTTCGAAAGATGGGGCGTTCTTTAAAATTAACAACCTCGCTTTCAATACTTCTCTGGCTTTGCTCATCTACGGCATCTAGTATATATTTACAGGTTTCACCACAGTAGATTGGTATGTCTTTGTGAAGAAAGGAAATATAATTTGCATGGTCTGCGTGAGCGTGAGAAAGAACCACTCCTGTGATATCTGGTTCTTCAATTTTTCTTCCAAGATGCTTTAACAAATCTGTACGATACACACCAGAAATATCTGGAAGTAGATCCATTTCAAGAAAATCTCCGATGCCATTTGCAGTTCTTGGTGTTAAAAACTCTTCAAAATAGAGTCCTCGTCTCTTAAAACCCATGCCGAAATCTAAAAAAACCTTTGTATCGCCATCTTCAAGAAGGATTTTGTTTCCTCCGATTTCGTCTACCCCACCATAGAATATGAGTTTTACCACAACACGTTCCCCGTTTCGCTTAAAATACAGTATATGCTACATAAAGTTTAGTATAAAATCTTTTAAGCGGTGTAATTGAAAAATGGAAAAAAATATGTTGAACTATTCTATGCTTACGTTATAGCCTGATCCACCTTTTTTCTTGTCCTTCTTATCCAAAACGATATCAAGAATTCCGTTTTTATATGTGGCTTTTGTTGATTTTGGTTTTACCTTATTTGGAAGGTTCAATACTTTACGGTATTTTCTTTCAGGTGCATCAACCTTTATTTCAAGAGTATCTTCAGTGACATTAAGATCGATATTATCTTTTTCCACTCCGGGAATCTCAATTGTTATCGCGACATCATTGTCTCCTTCTATGATATCTGTTAGTGGCTCTCGTTCATCAGAAATCATTGATGTTCCTTTCGATGATTTTATTGATCTGTTTCCGAAATCTTCAATTCTTGGTTTTCCATCGGGACCAAACTGGACTTTAAATCCTCGAACAAATGGCTTTCCCGGCTCGGCATTTGAAAACATCTTCATCATCTCCTCGGTCATCCTCTGAATATCATCTCGCATCTGATCATTGTTAAAGAGGTCTTTAAAGAAATCTTCATCTATTCCAAAATCATCAAACGGGTTTTTTCTCCTTCGGTTTTTATCGTCGTCAAATGGATCCATTTTTTGTTTCTCCTATACTTTTTTCCCACATAATACTTATAAGAACTCCTATTTAATACTTTCGATCACATTCTTCTAGTTCTTTTTCTAACTCTTCCACCATTTTTCTTGCCTTTCTA
The DNA here is from genome assembly GCA_030609445.1 of Thermoplasmatota archaeon. Taxonomy (GTDB): domain Archaea; phylum Thermoplasmatota; class E2; order DHVEG-1; family DHVEG-1; genus JAUWYM01. The sequence goes on from JAUWCF010000006.1 coordinate 11,118, forward strand.
CTCAGTTTCTTCGGTGTTTTTACATGAACCTCCACATACATATTTCCATATCCGCGTCCATGCAAACGAGGCATACCTTTCCCTGACAACTTAAAAACATCTCCACTTTCTGTGCCTTCAGGAATCTTTAATTTTTCAGTTCCTTGGATTACATCGACATCGATTTTAGAACCCAAGACTGCCTTGGGAAAAGAAATATTGATTTTTTGAAATAAATCATCCCTTCTTCTCGTAAATTTTGGATGTTTTTTAATATGAATAACAACGTACAAATCGCCGCCTCTTCCCCCTTTGCCAATTTGCTCCCCTTGACCAGCGAGCCGTAATTGGGATCCATCATTCACACCTGATGGTATCTTTAAATCAATCATACGTGTTTTTTGAACAGTCCCTCGTCCATGACATTCAGGACATGGTTTTTCAATAATAGTACCTTCACCTTGACATTTTTGACAGGTTCCTACCTGAGTAAATATGCCAAATGCAGTTCGTTGAGAGATATGCATCTGTCCTGTTCCACCACACTGAGGACATTTTTTTGGTTCCGATCCTGGTCTTGCGCCACTCCCCTTACAATTATCACAGATTTCTGTTCTTGGAATACGAATTTCAGTTTCTACACCCCTATAAGCATCCTCTAAGCGTATCTCCATATCAAATCGAAGATCTCTTCCTCTTTGTGCACGTGGTCTTTGATTGAAATCCATCTGATGTCCAAAGAACTGTTCAAAGATGTCATCAAAGCCAAAACCCATGCCTCTAAAAATATCACCAAAATCTGCTCCTCTGAATATATCTTCGGAGGAATAGCGTTGATCTATTCCTGCGTGACCGTACGTATCATACATTTTTCTTTTTTCATCATCATACAAGACAGCATACGCTTCAGATATCTCTTTGAATTTTTCCTCTGCATTCTTATCCTTGTTTTTATCAGGGTGATATTTCAGTGCTAGTTTTCGATATGCTTTTTTAATTTCAGATTTACTTGAATTTTTGCCAATATTTAGTATTTCGTAATAATCTCGTTTTGTCATAGCGTGCGACTGTAAAACAAAAAGTAGTATTTCATTTTTCTCATGAACTATAAATCCGAGATAATCTTGAATCCTACTGCAGTTACATAAAGAATTGAAGGATATGGGAGAGGATATCTCCAAGTACAAAAGTTGCAATAAAACCTGCAAGCAGCGGAATCATAAACGGAACCTTTGGCGTGACCCATATTTCTTTTATCCCTTGCTTTTCAAATGCCGATAGCTCGTCATTGATATCAAATTCTTTTGGCATATAGGAAAATTTTCTTTTTCCATCCTTTATTTTTTCAAGAGGCCAGACAAAGGTTTGCTTTGCTTTTTCAATACTCATTTTATATCCTAAAATACAGTATGGAACCTCAATATTTCTCTTTACTAAATTAAAGATTAATAGACTCAAAGGTATTAAGAGAAACAATAGTATTGAATTGGAAAATATGATCCAAGAACCAGGCATAGATACTGCAGATCCTTCAAACAAGGGAAATTGCAGTATTTCTGGTTTTAATGGTACAAGTATTGCAAGTGCCATGAGTGCTTTTGCATCTGCGCCTCCAAAAATAAGCCGTAGTTGAAATAGGGCAAACATTAGCCCAATCATAATTGGGATGAAGAGAAGATAAAGATAATAAGGATATTCAAAGCCTATTGTAAAATACTGTGCCACAAGTAAGATTACACCAATAGACCCCATAATAACCCAGAGCATATTTGATGCTCTTCTAGTTTTAATATCAGTATAAGAGGCATAAAAAAGTATTGTAATTCCCACAAATAATCTTATGACATCAAGTACTGTCCCATCTTCAAGCATAGTAGACTGATATTAGAAAAGATCATATTAATGTAATGATTTTCATTGCAGACATTTGACATTTTTTTATTTTTTTTGTGAAAAAAACTTATTTGCCATCCTTAATCTCTCAGGACTTCCTATATCAATATGTTTTCCTTTGAGTTCTTTAAAAAATATAGGTTTTTTTTCTTCTATCAACAATTTTATCGAATCAGTGAGCTGATATTCATTATTTGCATCTGGTTTTGTCTTCTTTATCGCATCAAAAATTGATGGTTTAAATATATAGATTCCAGCGCACGCAAGGTTACTCGGCGCATCTTTTTGTTTTGGTTTTTCAACAATATCAATAACTCTTTCATCTTTTGGCTTTATTACGCCGTACGAGCTTACATCTTTCATTGGTGTTACTCCAACTGTGCATTCACTATTTTTTTCGTTATGAAACTCGATGAGCTCCGTTAAAAACGTCTTTGGATAGAAAAAATTGTCTCCAAGAATCACTGCAAAAGAATTGTGATTAATCGCATTTTTTCCACATTCTACTGCTTTTGCAAGGCCATTGCGTTCATCTTGTACAATATATGTAATATTTACACCGAGTCGTTTTCCAGAACCAAAATAATCAAGAATGGCATGTTTTCTCCACCCAACCACAATTGTAATGTCAGTTATCCCTGCAAGTTTAAATGCCTCAACAACATGCCCGATACATGCTTTATCTCCAACCATGAGTAATTCTTTTGGTATCGCAAGAGTAATCGGTCCAAGTCTGGTTCCCATTCCTGCAGCAGGTATTAATCCCTTCATTTTTATCACCAGCACACTCCTTCATAGATTTTACTTTCTTTTCTTGCTTTTTCTATTTTTCTTCCATCGATCACTACTTTGTCTTTATAGTTAAGATGCTCAAATTCTTCCCAGTCTGTTAAGATGAGAACAG
>JAUWCF010000200.1 GCA_030609445.1 Thermoplasmatota archaeon
GATGCTTGTTTTACCCACATTATTTTCTGGTTGTATAGAAGAGGATAAACAAACAGGACAATATGTATCTTCATCATCTAATTCTGCACCTATTCCTATAGTAAATGCGCCTGAAACGGCATATTTTGGAGAGACTATAGAATTTGATGGTTCAGGGTCATATGATTCAGATGGAACAATTGAATTATACAGTTGGGACTTTGGAGATAATGAAACAGCAGCAGGTGCACTAGCAACACATGTATATCAATTTGAAGATTATTTCAATGCGAAGTTCCCCATCACATATTCAGTTTTGCTGAAAATTGTAGACAACAATGAAGCCTGGGAGTATATTACCCATGAAATAATGGTGTTTCCTAGGGAATACATCTTCTATTTTGACAGAGCGGGTTTAACTGATGAAAAACCATCCTCGAGCAAGGATATGATAAAAGCCTCTTTTGGTAATTTTAAGTTCAATCCACTGCAAGAATTAACCTATGAACTATCTGATTATATGAGTATTCAACCCTGTACTTGGAATGCGACTATATATATTGAAAAACCGAAGTTTACACTGATGAATCGTATTTCGCTAACACTTTACAACAAAACTGGAGAAAAAATTGCAGAAGAAGACGTAAGCTTAAAGTTATTTGACTTTTGGAAGGAAAAGAATGTTTCGTTCACAGGAAAAACAATTAAATCAGAGGAATTCAAATCCATAAAACTAATTGTCTATGGTTTTTCATTGCAAGAAAAAATAAGCATAATGTATGGCGGCGAGTCAGCGAGTCATATCTGTTTTGATTTTACCACCTAGGGGATCAAAGAGCATATTCAAAATTGATGAACAGGAAAGATACTATTCTCCAACTATTTGTACGATGATGTTCCTATTCCTAGGTCCTGTATCTAGCTCCACAAAAACAAGTTGCTGCCAAGTACCATGGATCAGTTTACCGTTTTTGATTGGAATTGTTGTGCTGGGTCCCATGAGACTTGCTCTTACGTGTGAATGACCATTATCATCATGCCATGTTTCATGATGATCGTAATGAATGCCTTTGGGGGCAATTTTTTCAAGAGCTCTTGGAAAATCTTTCATCAGACCCGGTTCGTACTCGATTGAAGTGACAGATCCTGTGGATCCAGGTACAAAAACACAGACAATGCCATCTTTTATTTTTGATTTACTAATTACATCTTGCACATCTGAAGTAATATCAACAATGTCTACATCCCCATTAGTTTCTATATTTACTTCACCACAATACACACTCATTACAAATCCTCCGATGTTAATTAAAATCTGGTTTTTCTTCCAGCCGCATCTCTTTTATATACACCAAAATCTTCAATGTTTTTTAACGTTTTTCCATCAAATACGGGGCCTTCTACGCACACTCGTAGACCTTTACCAATACAACATTGACTGCAAATTCCTACCCCGCACTTCATATATCTCTCCAAGGAAGCTTGAAAAGGAATATTCTTGCATAGATCAAGTAAACTTTTCATCATGATTTCTGGACCGCATGTCAAAACAGAGGCAAATTGTTCCTTGATTAACAGTTCATCTGCAAGATCTGTAGAAAAACCCTTGTAACCTTTGGAACCATCATCCGTAGAAATGTGTATTTCAGCACCACATTTTTTAAACCTGTCTTCAAAAAACAACTCACTGCTGTTTTTCACTCCGATAATGATAGTTGAAGAAATATTATTAATTCCCGCTTCCTCAACAGCCGGAGCAAGCATAGCAACACCAGTTCCACCACCAACAAAAAGAATTTGTTTCCCATTTATTTTAAAGCCATTGCCATATGGTCCCCTTATGCCAATTTTATCTCCTTTTCCCAAATCGAAAAGAGCGTTTGTCGCTTCTCCAACCTTTCTAAAGGTTATACC
>JAUWCF010000083.1 GCA_030609445.1 Thermoplasmatota archaeon
AAGAGATTAATAAAGGAATCCAGTCAGTTACACGAAGACATAATTGATGGTACTGCTGAAACATTATTGGTTAAACTTAAACAAAAAGTTGATAGACAAAGTATTTAAGTCGGTGTCTCTTATCTATAATTTAGTTTTTTAAATTTTTTTAAAAAACAAAAAAGGAGTATTTTGGAGATGTACAAGAAACTCGTTTTAGCAATTTTAGCTATTGCTATATTAGGCTGTTGTAACGTTGTATCTGCCGACAACATGCAGGATTTAGGAACTGTTGAATACAGGGATTACAGTTACAAATATTTTGATGGCTCTGTAAATATTGTATTTGTTTTTTCTGTTATCGGTGAAGAACATATATCAATAGAAAGAATTTATGACAATGTTGAAAATGAGACAAGATATAAATTCATAAGCCACGAAATTGTTGATCCTGAATGGTGGATGAATTTTACTGATGACGTTTTGTTTTACTATCAGATGGTAGAGAACTCTACGATATATAAGATATCTGTTAACTATTCAGAAGTTGAAATACCGTTATCACCCTGGGAGACTGACCTTATCAGTCTGGAAGAAAACCATACGATACTGATTGAATCAATGAGTATTCTATCTACTAATTACAGCTCTGTTTTCGGTTCATATAATTCTACGTTGGCTAGTCTGGAAGCTAAGATAACAGAGTTCAACGTGAAAAGTGCTGCGTTTGATAATCTTTTCAGTCTGCATAGCTCAATGCTTGGAGATATAAACCTACTCAATGCAAGTCTTGACAATATGACAAGGAGATATAACAATACTTATAATTTGCTTATTGACGCTGGGAAAAACCTTTCTTACTACAGGATGTTCTTTGACGGTATGACTGGATACAAAGACGGTTTTTGGTTTGATAATGTCTATTATCTGACAGTGGATGAAAACGCAAATATTGTGAGAGGTTTAAAAGATGAACTAGGTGTTACTCCGTTGTATACGATATTAGCAATTGCTTTGACTGCTTTGATATTGTTCTTCCTGTTCAGGGTGATGTCAGGTAAAAAGAATCCTACTGCGATAGAGTTGGAGAGGGATTATAATTATACTCCTGAATCTAGGGCAATAGATAATTTTGTGAACTTTTTCAAAAAGAAAGCTGAAACAAAGAAGGATGAAAAAATAGTTGTTCCAATAATACCATTAAAACAAGAAATCGTAAAACCAACAGAAAAAGAACCAGAACCCATACCTAAACCAAAAGTAGATGCATCTGTAATGAAAGAAGAAATCATATCTGCTGTAAAACAAGATTTAGAAAGTTTAATTAAAAAAGCAGTAACAGATGCCATATCACATTCTACAAATAAAGAGGCAACTGCGTGAGACGGGATTTCAAGGTTCTTGCACACATAATAGCAATCATAGCAGTGGTAGCTGTATCAATTATGACTGCTCGTATTGCAACAATCGGACTACCTGCAACACTACCATTCGGGATGGTATTTATAGTGTTCCTGATAGTGATGGACTTGTTTGCAGAAGTATGTAGAGGAAGAAGTCCACACGTGATATGCAACTATGGACATTGGAGTGTCAGCGTAACAAAAGACATACATAGAATACCCTGGCAGAACGACCTGATAGGCGTAACAGATGAAAAGAACAAATCATTAGGTGAGATGTCTATCATGTTCCCAGGAGGCATAGACTACTGGGAATTTAACGTACACAGCTCCAGTGAATATCCTGTATTGATCTTTCCAAGCATCTACGAACACGTTGAAGGAACAAATTATGTTATCTATGCAAACTTGAACCCAAGGAAACTTTCTGAACTGTCACCATACCTGCAGCATGTACTAGGATATTATCATAAGAGAATAGGGAAAAACACACAGATATTCTATGGAGCAACTTCACATATGGATGGTACATCAACATCAGAGACAGCAAGAATGGAGCTTAAAGAGGCAAACTACAACAGGATAATCACTGAGATGGAGAAACGACTGGAGACAATGTACAGGGAATTAAGAAATGCTTCTGAGCTGAAAGAAAGACGAGTGTTCATGGGTAAAGAGTTAATTCCAAATAGAGATGAAAAATGAAAGGAAAATATTATTTTACCCGATGTGGACTATGCAAGGTGCACAGGCGTGTTCTTGTCGTTGATGACAATGCTGCTAAGACAAAGACTTTCACGTTTGACATATGCGGACACAAGCGTGTAGATGTCATACGTGAGAACACTGTGAGTTTTGTAAAAGAATTAAGTGATGAATATGACAGACACAGAAAAAAAGACAGAAAATGATTTAGAAGTAGAAAAAAGCACCCCAGAAAAAATAAAGAGTACGACATTTAAATTTAAGGATTTACGTGATATATTCATTTTTTATAGTACATCTATTTCGAATGATCCTGTAGAATTATGTGAGGCGAGAAAAGTAGCTTTAGACACAGGAGTAAAATTATTGCCTATTTTAAAAGTTGATTCTGATGATATATTGAAGATTGAAAAATTGAAAATCAACGCTAGGGTTTTGCTAAATAAAAAAATCCCAACGAAAACCATAAAATTTACATATGTGACGCAAGGAGGTAAAGAACGTTTTCAAATATACAACATATCGTCAGAAGATGGAATAACATATGAAGCTGAAACAGCTTGTCTGAATAATCTTAAAAAGGATTTCAAAAACCAACAATATGAAAGGCATACAACAGATTTAAATCAATGCATCAATGAAATAGGAGATATTCTTGTAAAATATGATATTTTAAAGGCAGTAAGATATACCGTTGATGACATAATAGACTATAAGATTAAAAACATGTATCAAAAATTAAAGAGAGCAGATGAAAATGGCACGTGAAAGTTATACTAGCCCAAGGAAAGACAGTGAGCGAATAGCTCAGATGCTACGTAGTATCGTACAAGATGGTACAAAGGCATTCAAAAAGAATACAATTGATGTCATGTTTCCAAAGAAAATAGTCGATGGTAAAGATATAGGGGAAGTATCCCGAAGATGGATTATGACAATTTGTGGATCATTACAAAACGAAGAAGAAAAAATAGAACAATTATTATTAGCAGTATGGTGTTTTTATCAAGATGGTGTTAACATTGATGAGGATGAAATATGGCATCTCAAATGGTTGAAGGATGGAATTCCTTTGTTTATGAAAAAGGTAAATGATTTACCAGGAACAGGGAGGGTTGCACCTATGGCATCTTTAGAAAAACCACCGAAGAAAGATGATATCGAATGGTGGAAACCTGAATGATAGAAAAGAATGCATTGTTGGATATGTTTGCTGATGATAAGACTATATTAATGGTCGGCAGCAAAGGAAATGGAAAAACCAATACTGCATCTATTTTTATGGAGGCTTTAATTGATTTAGATTATGAAATATGGACAAACATTCATTTTTTTAAACGTAAGAATATTAAGATTGCTTTAAAAAAAAATAAGTTACCTAAAAAAGAAGGGCATGATTATATAGAGAAACCTCTGCAGGTGCATGTGGTAAATAGTCTCAGTCAGGTGTTATTAGGAATTGTTGATAGTGGACCTAGAAGGAAAGCTTTTTTTCTTGATGAGGCAGGAATACATGCGTCGAGTAGCAGGGCAACAAGTAAAGAGACGAACACAATTAAAGATTTGAATAAAATCATTAGGCATTTTGAAAGTTGTTTTGTTTTGTTAGCACAGGTAGAGAGTGATGTGCCCCCAAATCTTAGAGAGAAAGATTGTGATTACAGGTTTGAAATGAGAAGAAACAGAGGAGACTATGTATTGGAGATAGGCATAAAGAAAGAGATGAAAGATGAAGATACAGGTAGAAAGTTTATAGATTTTCCAGTTATTAAAAGATTTAAAATCTCTCTCTCGAAATATCCATATGATGGTAAGTTTCCAACTGGTTTTACTATTGATTTAAACCTTAAAGAAGTATTGGATAAATTAAGTGAAGTGGATGATAGTGTAGAAATTATGGATAAAGGACTAGGTAAAGAAATTATTATTGGTATGCTCAATGGCAACAAAAAGAAAAAACCAAAGGCAACCACTAAAGATATGATTATGACAGAGTTTTATAATGAGACTAAATTGACTTTGAAAGGATTGGCTAAAAAATACAACACAAGTTATCAAAATGTAGTAAACATACATAGTAAATTTCTTCAAAAAGATGAAATGTTGATAACTGACTAGTTTCTTGCATTCGGCTTAAGAGAGAGTTTTTTAAATTAATTTAAAAACTAGATTTTTTTTAGTAATAGGGCACGAACCTTTGATTAAAGATTGAAGGTATGATCTGGATACTTTCGAAAGTTTTTTGTATTCTTTTTTGATTATACTTTATTTGGACGAAGGTTACTTATGCTTTTTCATAATCATGTCTCCGATCCTTCGTCCACCCTTCCTCCCAAATCATAAGATACTACACTTACTTTAAAGGAAACTGTACTTCTTATTTTATACTGTTGAATCAATCAGAAACTATATAAACATATTACACATATAGCCCAAGTAAGTGTATTATATGTGCAAACGTGGATATGTGCCAGACCTTGAAACTTACCGACAAACGTTAACACGATTAATTGAGAATGATAAGATCAAAGCACTCATAGCTGTTCGCATGGGATGCGAAATGGGATTATCACGTATTGAGATTGTTAATGCACAAGCAACTGATATAGATCGTATTAACAAACGAGGTCTATGGATAGAGGTTGCAAAGCGTGTGAGACGTGGAAGGAAAACAGTAGATGGTAAAAAAATACCTGTGTTTAAAATGAGGCAGAGGGAAATACCAATTAACAGCAATCTCTATCAATTAATTAAAACATATAATTCAAATGGGCAAAAATATTTGTTGCATAGAGAAAAAGGAAATATTATCAAACCTTTTATCCCACGTTATATTAATACATTATATGAATCTAATAATATTGTTTGGAGTAGTCATAAGTCTAGGCATTTTTTTAAGGCACAGGTTTGGAGTTGGATGCAGAAGAACCAACAAGTCGATACTGGGTTGTTAAAAGAATATCTTGGACATGAAAAAGACACCACAGAAAACTATGGAACGTATAGTTGGGATTACAAACTAGAAGTATTAGATAAAGTGTTTAAGGGAATATAAAATATTATGCTGGGAGAAATGATATGAAAAATATTAACATTAGTATGTTGGCTAAATTAGTTAATGAAGTTCCATATCATTCAAAGAATAAAAAACGATTACGTTTTTCTGATAAAATACGCAAAGAAGTTTTGAAAAGAGATAGGGGGAAATGTAAATTGTGTCTTGATGTAGGAAATATAGTTCATCATATTCATCCACAAGGACAACCAACTTTAGAGAATGGTATTGTTTTATGTGAATTTTGTCATATAATAATTCATTTGTACCTAAAAGCTCTAAGAGGATATAGGAGCATCCCAATATTTGATGAGAAAAATGAACAATTAAACTTTGAAATAGTGGTACATT
>JAUWCF010000149.1 GCA_030609445.1 Thermoplasmatota archaeon
ATTCTTTCTCTTCATAAAAAAGAAATGATACGATGGTCCAGAGATGCTATTTCATGGAAGGAGTTTCTCATCACAATCCAAAATACCATCAAAGATCCCGTATTCAAAAAAATACTGTTAGGATAAAAGAGGATTTTGCAATATGAATAATGATGAAGGATATCCAATTGTTCTCACTGCTTCCCGGGTGGAGGCAAATGAATATGATAACAACCCTTTTTCAGCGTTTATCTGTACGTTTCCAAAAAAAATATCAGGATACATCCTAAAAGAACATTTAACCAATTTAGAAAACAATGAAGATGGCACGGCAAAACGTACAATTTACGGCCTGCGAAAAGTAGAAGCTCTTCTTGTCTCTGAGTTTGGTGAAGAAAATGTTGTTGTCTCCCATTATGAGAATCTCCATCGTTTCATAGGTAAAAACACGAAGGTAGTAGGTGTTTCATCAATGGATCCAATGGGGCTCGCCTATGTATCCACTACATATAATTCACTCATCGGTTTCGGCGGTGAAGCATTAAATGCCTCTGAATTTAAAAAACTCATCATACATCCGTCAATACAAAAATTCAAGCCAAAGGTGATAGTTGGCGGTCAAGGCGTCTGGCAGATCAATGAAGCCGGTATGCAAAAGAAACTTGGAATTGATGTGTTATTTCATGGTGAAGGTGAAGGAGAAATCGTTGATGTTTTTAAAAAACTGATGAACAATGAACCTGTTCCATCGACATATGAAACAAAAAAACCAAATCGAGAAACAATACCTCTCATAAGACATGCTGCCTGCTACGGGATGGTTGAAATTACAAGAGGCTGTGGGCGTGGATGTCAATTCTGTAGCCCCACGATGAGATCCAAATACTCTTTTCCACTTGAACACATAATGAAAGAAGTTGAAATAAGTGTAAAAGAAGGATCAAAATCAATATTTACCGTCACAGAAGACATTTTTCTCTATAAGTCAAAACCAGGATTTATACCAAATAGAAAAGAGATTGTGAAACTGTACAAAGCCATTGCGTCCTATCCTGGTGTTGAATATATCCTTTTGTCCCATGCATCATTTGCACCAATACTTTATGATCCAAAAATACTGGAGGAGTTAACACCGATACTTATTGAAAAAACAAGATGGAGCCCTAAGAAGAGTAAAACGTATAAAAAACCGTTTGTCTCTGTTGAGATGGGTATTGAAACAGGTAGTGTCCGGCTGATGAAGAAATATATGAAAGGAAAGGCACTGCCTTTTAGTGTTGATAATTGGCCTGAGCTTGTTGTGCAGGCAATGGGGCTTATGAATGATTATGACTGGTGGCCACTCTGCACTATTATGACGGGGCAGCCTGAAGAAACCGAAGAAGATGTTCTTGCAACTCTTGAGCTTATTGATGATCTAAAAAATCATAATGCGAAGATGTTTTACACACCGGTTTTATTTATTCCATTAAAAGACGCCATCTTGGGTGATTCCAGAAGAACAAGTCTTACGAATCTGTCTGAACTGCAATGGGAGATACTTGCCAGATGCTGGAAAAACAACATTGATTTCTGGACGCCTGATATGCGATGGATATATGGCCCTGCGTTTTTCTTTTCTCATTGGTTTTATGCACGATGGAAACATGGAAAGAAAGCAACAATTCCTATGATGCATCTTGCAGGACTTCCAATAACTGGAAAGGTTGATAAACCATGTAATCCCGAGTATTGCCATAATGGTTTTAAAAACGCTATTGAGCATGTAAGAGAACGGTTTTTTTGATGCAGCCTTCTTCTATCTCAAAATAAGGGAGATTAGCTTTTTAGAAAAGCTACATATGCAAGATATGAAGAGTAGATATCAACCTTACTTGTCACCTCATATGGAGAGTGCATAGAAAGCACTGCAGGACCAAGATCAATTACTTCCATTCCGAGTCTTGAGAAATACTTTGCAACAGTACCGCCACCGCCTTTGTCAACTTTGCCGAGTTCTCCTGTTTGCCATGGTATTTTTTCTTTGTTAAGCATTGTCCGGATTTCTGCGACATATTCTGCAGAGGCGTCGTTTGCTGAGTATTTCCCGCCATGACCGGTATATTTAGACATTACAATACCATTTCCTAGTGATGATGCGTTCTTCAGTTCAAAAACTTCTGTATAGTTTGGTGTCACTGCTGCATTGACATCTGCTGAGATCACTTTGGATTTAAGCATGACCTGGTCAACATCAGCCTTTGGATCAAGTTCTTTTATAACTGATCGAAGAAACGTTGTAACTTGAGCAGTAGCACTTCCTTCACTACCTATTTCTTCTTTATCTACAAAAAGTGATAGAGCGGTGTGTTCTGGATTTGTTATATCAAGTATTGCTTTTAACGATGTAAAAGCACATGCCTTATCGTCCTGCCCATATGCACCTATTAACGATTTGTCAAATCCAATATCTTTTGCTTTGAATGCAGGGACTACTTCTAACTCAGCGGAGATAAAATCCTCCTCTATAATTCCATAATCTTTATGGAGTTTGTCTAGAATTGCTGTTCTGATTTTTTCTTTAAAATCGCCCTTCACAGGCCTGCTTCCTACAACAATATCTAAGCTTTCTCCTTTTATAGCATCATCTATCTTTTTTTTGCCTTGTACTTCACGAGACAGATGAGGAAGCAGATCTGGAACAGAAAACACAGGGTCAGATTCTTTTTCTCCCAAGGTAAAGGTAACCTTTCCCCCATCTTTTTTCACGACAACACCATGTAAAGCAAGAGGAATGACTACCCATTGGAATTTTTTGATTCCTCCGTAATAATGTGTTTCAAAGAGACCAAGGTTGCTTTCTGAATCTTCATAGAGTGGAATCTGTTTCAGATCAAGTCTTGGTGAATCTATATGTGAGATAACGATACGTAGGCCTTCACTTATTGGTTTTTTACCCGGCACCATGATTGCTGCTTCTTTCTCTCGGTTTATTGTAATTTTTTTCTTACCTTTTTTTGATATTTCTTTTATTTTTTGTACTGCTTCTCGTTCTGTTTTACAATCATTTAGAAATGTTTTGTACTCTTCAGAAAAATCAAAGGCTTTTTTTATTTGATCTTTAGTGAAAATCTCCCACGCTGACTTCTTCTTATATGCATATTTGCTTTCATTCTCGCTCATGTAGACTCCTCTTTAGACCGTCATAGTATGACGACATAAAAAGATAACTAAAAAGAGATTAAAAAAAGAAGATTGTGGAAATTTTGTTTATCGTTTTTTCTTCCACAATAAAATAAATCCTATTGCCATAATTGCGATAATGAATTCAAAGCCAGGTGT
>JAUWCF010000032.1 GCA_030609445.1 Thermoplasmatota archaeon
AGCAACAGCCTTCATCATAATTACTTTATTTATCGCAGCAAGTTTTATACCGAGCATCAGTGGAAACGTTACAGAACTTGATAAAAAACAGAGTATCAAATCACAAAAACAAGTGAACGATCAAGAAGATGTACTTGTCACTTGTTACAATTTTGGTATGCCTGGAGAGCCATCTAAAGAAATTGAAATACCACTCTATGAAGCAGAATACTTACTAGATAAAATAAAAGAGTTAAACTATGCGGTGGCTTCTAATCCGTCTTCAGATAAGACACGGCAACTGCAAAATGAGATAATTGACCTGGCTGATGAATATGATTTATTACCAACTGGACTTTCTAAAAATCAAGTTACGGAACAGTATTTACATGCTTACAAGCCACAAACCAACAGAATAGGATTCTTGCCTCAAACTCAGGGTAAAGCATCAGAGTTTCTCTGTACGTTCGTCTCAGCAGGATCAGGAGGAGTACTTCCTATTATTGCATTACCAAGGCTTATCCCCATCCTTATGATCCCTATTCCCAGGTTGTTTATGGTATGGAGGGCGCAAGAGGCAGTGACTTCTTGCGGTGGATTACGATCAGGCACAGGATTCATTGCATATGGCCAACAGAACGGCATAGCCCTTGGTTTCTGGGGTCTAGGTTTTACTTTTTCATTACCACCACTCATGGGAGTATATGGATTGGCAGGTTATGCTTTATTGGCTACAGTTACTGCTGATAAAATCGAGTTTTATCCACCTAACAGCCCTCCGACTATTTCACAAATCGACCCCGGTGACGGAGAAATAAACGTACCATTGTCATTGTCTGAGTTACGTTTTCAGATCTCTGACTATGATAAAGATCTCATGAGCTATACAGTTACAACAACACCAGATATTGGTTCAGGCAGTGGAAACTTGAAACCAGATGGTATTTATTCGGTTCCAATCAGTGGACTTGAGGATTTAACTGAATATTCTTGGCACATTGAAGTTACAGATGGCATGGATACAACCATAGATGATTTCACTTTTACTACAGAAGCAGTAGCTCCTATTGTGTCAAACCCCTCCCCGCAGGATGATGAGAGATACGTTCCTGTGAGTCTCTCTCATCTTAGCTTTCATCTGAAAGATTTTCAAGGAGATCCAATGGATTATACTGTTGAGACTGTTCCTGATATCGGTTCAGGCAGTGGTACTGGTGTTGGTGAGGGAACATATACGATTGATATCAATGGTATTGATTATAGTTCAGTGTATACCTGGCATGTAAATGTAACTGATGGAGATCATTGGACAATGAAGAAATATTGTTTCGAAACTGAATACCCATCTCTTTTCAATCCATTTAATGAAGGATGGATGTATCGTAAACAGATTACTATTCATCACGAAAAAGTGGCTGGTGATCTAATAAATTTCCCTGTCCTTATTGATTATATCGATCCTGATTTACGTGATAAAGCTCAGGATGATGGCGATGATATCTTGTTTATGGATGGTGACGTTGTTGCAAAGAAATTGCATCATGAAATTGAGAAATATGAAAAGAATTCTGGAGAACTAATTGCGTGGGTAAATTGTAGTACATATTCTTCAAATGATTCTGTTTTTTATCTATATTATGGCAATGAAAATTGTTTAAATAAGCAGGATGTTGAAGATACTTGGGATTCAAATTATGTTGGCGTATGGCATATGAGTGAGTCATCTGGTAACATAGTAGATTCCACGGGAACAAAAAATGGATTTGTCTTGGGTTCTCCTTCATATCAGCAATCAGCACCAGTAGGAAATGGCGTTTATTTTGACGGAGAAAATTCAGAATATTTTGATATAACTGATGATATGTACAAATTTTATGATGAAGATGTGACTCTTGAAGTTTGGGTATATTACTCTCAAAATCGAAATAAGTATGAAAACGCGATAAGCCTGGGAAAAACCAATACATGGTATCCTCATTTTGCGTTAGGTAAATACCGCTCAGGATATGGCGATCCAGCTCCTATAGCAGCAAGCCAGACCGGGTTGGGAGGAACTCCATCTGAGTATGGCAGAAGTAATGAGGGTTATGAAACTGTTGGACGATGGTTACATCAAGTAGGGCGTTTTGAAAGGGGTGTAGAAACATCACTTTTTATAAATGGTGTTAAACAAGCTATTACAAGTAATTGTAGTGACGTTAGATTAGATGAGGGCAATTTTGGAGCATATATTGGAAGACGTGCATATGTCTACGGTCAATATGAATCACAGAGCATGCATGGCTATATCGATGAAGTTCGTATTTCAAAAAACATTGCCAGAAGCCCTGCTTGGATTACAACTGAATTTAACAATCAAGATGATCCATCAAGTTTCATGAGCTTTGGTCCCGAAGAAGCTGCTCCATGATTGATTTTTCAGATCGATACATTTTACTGGTTTAGTTAGTATTACTCTTCCTTGATTTTCGTCTTCAAGATTTATATGGTTCGAACAATTGAAGAAAAAAGCATTTGGCCAATAATTATTGTGAGTGTGAGAACAGCAACTGATGTCGGCATCATTTTTCCAAGAGAATACATGTATGCAGCTTTGTCGTCACCTTCGTCAATGCCGTTGGTGAATCGCGTTAATAAAAAAACGAGTTCAATGATATAAATGCCGATTACTAAAACAAAATATTCAGGACGAACGTTTTCTATAGTAAATGAATCAGTAACTGTGGAAAGAACTGAAGATCCAGACATCGTTTCTGTAGGAATCTTACCTGAAAGAGAATGAAGAATGTTTGAAATCAGCTTTGTGATGGCTAGAGTGACACCTGCTATCAAGGGAGCAAACATCGCAGAAGTTCCTCTCAGTGTTGATGTGAGAGAGTATAAGGTATCTTTTATCTTATGTTCCACCTCTTGTAGTTCTTTGAGATGATCAGCAATACGTATAATAGAGATACTAACTGCTCTTTGACTTTTTTGAATGCCTTCAACAAAAAGATGCATAATTGCTTTGATTCTATCTGAATAAACATATTTTAACGAACCAAATTCAGAATCAAACATTGCATCTCTTAGATTTGTATGCATCGCAGTTAAATTATATCCGGTCTGGCTGAAAACCTCTGCAATTTTTGCCCCTTCCATGGTGTTTGCAACATACATAAAGCTTTCTTCAGGTGATTTTTCTTCTGCGATCCGTTTCCCAAGGATATATAACGCATCGCTGAATTCTTTTTCAATCTGTTTGATGTCATCTCGTATCTTTTTATACGGGCGATAGACGCTAATACAATACAGTGCAATTGATATAGTAAATCCCCAGAGGATAAACAACGTGACTGGAAAATAAGCGTTTAAACCTTGAGGACTTGCAATAAAATTGAGAAACACGTTTGATGAATTTGATGGTAAAAATAAGGGAACCGTCATGAAAAAAATGCCAGGAAGTGCGATAACTATGCCAACTATTATTGATAGCATCAATCGTTTGTGTTTATTTATATGTAGAAGATCAGGATGATCATCTGGAATATTTGGTGGGTTAAAGGTTGCAGGTCGCATGAGAAGAATCTTACGGGTATAAAAAAAGATGAACAATGGAAGAATGATGTCGTAAAGGAAGAAAACTTGGATTATGGTAATTTTCATCCCGATAAGTCCTGCGGCAGGAAGCATTGCGACAAGCGAGAGCGGTATCATGATTCCAATGGAATAGATAACCATGGTGGGCTGATGCAGTTTATTTGCAAACTGATTCATCATATCTCGTGTTCCCTCTAAGGCGACATCAAGTGCTCTGTTGAGTGTTACAAGACGTGAGGCTTCGTCTCGTTCTTGGATAGAGCTGCGGATGAGATGTAACGCTCTTTTGAAATAATCACTCCATTTTCCCCATTGCGTTGCAAAACTTGTAAGGGCATCGTCAATACCATGATGGATCCGTATCTCCATATCCCACAGCATTTTACGAAGATCCCTTGCAAGAGCAGTATTTGATTCTGAAGCAGCAAACTTGACACTGTTTTCAAGGTTAGGAACTAGTTTCAGATACATCACAAGATAACTCAGTATCTCAGGTATATCACCTAGGGAATGAATTTTGATATAGCGAGCGTAGGTTTTTGGATAATTTGCTAGAAGATTCATAACAAGTATAGGGAAAACAAATGTTACTATCCCCATGAGGAGAATAGTAAATGTGTCAATATCCCAGATATGGGGGCCATATGAAAAAATGATGAGAAGATCAAAGATAAAAAAGGCTATAAAAGAAATAAATGCACTGGCATAGGCAAAAAGGAGTATATCTTTTGGTTCAACGTCAAGTCCTGTGAAATTCAGGTTGTCCAGATAGTCTGATGTGAAGTATTTCTTCAACTTTTTCTGAGTTTTTAGATTTTCTGGTAGCATCCAAGAGAAATATTTTCTTGCAAAAGTTGCTCCTTGTTCAAACCAGTATCGCTCTTTGTTCATGTTATTCGTCCGACGTAGTCTTTAAACCATTTCATCCATTTTTTCTGAACGCTGTTGTAGTTTACTATTTTGTTTCTCATTTTGCTTTCTTCGATAAGCATCCAGAATGCGTTGTTTGCATCTCTATTAGCAGGGGCCTCAAGAAGTTCTTTGTTCTCTTTGCTGTAGTCTACTATTGTTTTTTTGATTTCTGTTCGGAGTTTTATGTTTTGTAGTGCTTTTTCTACAGTAATTCCCCATTTCCTTGCGACATTTTCCAGGAGTTGGGATTGTCCCATGTCAAGAAGATCGGTGGCACAAAGTTCATCTTTTGCTGTGTTGTAGATCATGACATCTTGGAATACTTTATCAGGATTAGGATCGGTGGTCCATCCTGTTTTTGTAATTTCAGATATTTGGATTATTCGTCTCTTTCGTTCTATGCCTCCCTCTTTTCGTATTGGAGCTGCGATGACTACTGCGTCAACTGCTTTAAACGATGTCGCAGGTACTCCGATATCATAAACTACTCTTTCATAGACATCTCTTGTCGTTGATCCGTGTATTGTCCCCATAATGAGATTTCCAGCTGCACCTACTCGCATTGCTTCAAATAATACTTTTGCTTCTACACCTCGGACTTCTCCGATTATTAGAACAGATTCTCCCAGGCGAAGTGCGGTTCTTAATACATCAGTTGGATCGATTTCTGTTGAGGCTGAGCCTGCTGAGATTGATTTTGTTATCAACGATTGTATTTTATATCCATATTTTTGAAAATTATCAACAGGTATTTCAGCGGTATCTTCAATTGTTAGAATTCTGAAGCGCTGAGGGATTTCAAGGATTAATGCGCTGAGTAGAGATGTTTTTCCTGATCCTCTGCTTCCAGCGATAAGTAGTGATGCTTGCCCGTCGATAAGAAAGCTTAGGAACCCTGCTGCGGCGGGTGATAGCATTTTATTGGCGATAAAATGAGCGAGCGTCCATGGTTTCTGACGGTGTCTTCTTAGTGCAAAGGCAATTCCTTTTGGAGTTAATGGGTTAGAAATAGCGGCGACACGAGTGTGATAGCTTTCAAGATTCATGTCTAATACAGGTGATGCTTCTGAAAAAGCTCTGCCGCTTAATGTTCGAAAACGAGATGCAAGTGCATCAATATCTCCATCAGATAAAAATATGTTTGATGTGTATTCTTCGCCGTCGAGTACGATATGAAGTGGGTTGTTTGCAACAGGTGCGTTTATGTAAATATCCTGTATTCGATTATCTAGTAAGAGATCTTCCAGGATGCCAAACCCTGCGGTGTAACGGGAGAAAATGTCAGCGAGATATTCGATTTTTTCTGCATCAAGATTGAGTTGTTGTTCTTCAACAAATTCTGCAATGATTTTTTTCCCAAGATGTTGGAAGTATTCTCTCGCTGTTTTTGCATCCATAAAAGAAGCATCTTTTGGTCGGTGTCGTGAGAGGTGATCTCTGACTTTTTCCAGTAAATATAGCTCTTCTTGGGGTAGGTTGTATTCAGATGGAACCACGAAGTAGAGTTTTTCAGGACGTGTTCGAAGCGTATAGAGAGAGACATTCATTGGCCGACCTCCTTTACGTTGTACTTCATATGATTCTAAAAAAACAGCCTCTGGCGGTGGCTCTAGTTGGATGTATGAGTCGATGAAACCTGGTCGTACGTATGGGCGGATATGGTTTGTATAGAAGAAGTCGCTATCCATGGAGTCTTTGGTGATATGTACGGCAAATTCACTTTTTGCTGTCATCTTTGAAATTATGTTTTTATATTGTTCTTCGCATTCAATACATTTAGAGTCAGATGGTGTTTTCCTATTTTTTTGTATTTCTTTGAGTTTGTAAAAAGCGACAATTGGATTGCTATGTGATGTTGTTATTATTGAGTGCAGCTCGTTTGATCTTTTTTTGTTGCATGTCGTGCATTTGTCAAGATTTTTATTTGGTAGTTTTAGATGACTGTATGCTTCTATTCTTTCTATGAAGCTTGTTAAATCTTTTAGTAGTTTTAGTTCTTCTCCTCTGAAGACTTTGACAACGGCATGGTTGAGTATTATTCTGTTTACACCGTGTTCTGTTTGTAGTATTTCGAATATGTTTGATCTGCAGTTTTCATCAAATATCGTAGAGTTTCCAATGGTGCATGTCCTGCAGTTTATGGAGATGGTTTTGCTATCTGTTTTTCGTACTGCTGTATATGAACAAGTATTTTTATCCACTGTATTCCTCCCCAAAACTATAATATATATAAACAAAATATATAGTTTAATTAATTATATAATTTTCTGAAAAAAATAGGCCGATTTGGAGGTGAATGCATGATGGAAAATACTGATTCAAAAACTCCTGCAGGTATCGCGGAAAAACAATATATATTGGGGCGTAAAGAGAAAAACGGAGAGGGTTCATTAAACATCGGTAGATACTATGCCTTAGATTCATCGCTTGGATCAAATGTGTATATTGACATTATACATCCCCATATTGTTCTTATTTGTGGTAAACGTGGCTATGGAAAATCACATACTATCGGCGTATTCATTGAAGAAATCGCACGATTAGAAAAAAAGGTAAGAAATAATCTGGGTGTTGTTGTTTTTGATACACTTGGTATTTTCTGGACAACACAGTTCCCCAATAATGCAGAGGCTGAAAAACTTAAGGGATGGAAACAAGATCCTGAAGGATTTGATATAAATCTCTTGGTTCCCAAAAAGTTTGTTGGGGAATATAAAAACAAAGGCATTGATGTAGATAGTTTTTCCATTAGGACTTCAGAGTTATCTCCATATCATTGGTGTCAGCTTTTTGATGTGAAGGAAACAGATCCTTTAGGGATTATTCTCACAAGAAATATTTTGAAGATGCAATCATCATCGACTCGTTTTTCTATAAATGAATTACTCGCCTGCATCCAAAACGATATGCGAGGTGACAATATGGTAAAAGATGCTGCTGAGAATTTTTTAACAACGGCAGATTCATGGGATGTTTTTGATAAAGACGGCCTCTCCATCAGGGATTTTGTCAAACGAGGAACCATAACAATTCTTGATTTAAGCCCTCTTCCAAATCCGATTCTTAAGAGTATCGTGGCAACGCTTGTAAGTGAAAAAATCTTTGAGGAACGAATACAGGAACGTAAAATCCATGAATTAAAAAAAATAGGTGTTGATGTTGAAGAAACAGGTATGCCTATGGTCTGGCTGGCTGTTGATGAAGCACAATTGTTCCTCCCAAACAATAAAGAAGTTCTCAGTAAAGATGTTCTCATAAATGAGTGGATGCGGCAGGGAAGACAACCCGGTCTTTCACTGGTTCTAGCGACACAGCGTCCTAGTGCGTTGGAATCTGAAGTTCTTTCCCATAGCGATATTATTATCTGTCATCGACTTACAGCCCAGGAAGATATCGATGCCCTCAGCCGGATTCGCCCTACCTACATGTATAGTGATATTAAAGAATCAATTAAAAAGATAGGAGATGAAAAAGGTGTCGCACTCATCATCGATGATACATCTGAGTCAGCACATATCGTCAAAATACGTCCTCGTCTCAGTTGGCATGGTGGAGCAGAATCACTTGTTATAGAACCACAATAAAAAATGTTGTTATCTGGCTGAAATGATATGATAAAAATGAATGATTTTGCAGCTGAAATGATTCCCATTCGCCTAATTATAAGTATTGCAATAATTGCAGCTATAGTACTTATGGTTGGAGTTGGATTTAGAAACCTTAGTATCACTTCTGCTGAAAACCAGGTGGAAATAGACTGTAGAATCTTAGAGTCAAAACTATACACGATGCTTGGTAGTGGTATAG
>JAUWCF010000100.1 GCA_030609445.1 Thermoplasmatota archaeon
CTGAAAAAACTATATCTTTAAAATCACCTGAAACAGCAAATCCATCAAAAAACAACTGCCTACCAACTCTCTTTTTAGATTTACTTCCAATAACTGGGAGAAACGTATGCCCAGTAGATAGATCATGATTCAAAACCTTAATAATGAGAGGATCAAAAGAAATAACCAAATCATCACCTTTTCTTGTAACAGACATAGTATATTCAATTCTGTGGAGGTCTGTCTCACAAAAACCAACTGCTGAATTTTTGTCTACTGAAACATCCCACTTTTTAACATATTTACCAAAATGATGGATTTTTATCTCCTTATTTATCTCAGGTTCATGAACGCCTTTTAAAAAATACTTCACATCAAATACTGACAAAATAAACTTCCCACATCCTCTTCGTATCTGCTTCTTAATAAATCTCTTAATCCTGTTTCCTAAAGAATATACATCTGGAAATGAAAACGAAATACCATACTCATTAAGCATACCACCTTTAAGGAAAATGATTTTACACTTTGCCATATCAAATCTCAGTATCTCTTCATCTTCATAAAAGACAACAAGAACGTCTTGCTTTTTTTCAAGCCTAATCTTATTATCAGAATCTTTAATTTTCCCATCAATTTTCTTTGTTTCCGATGTGAAAAAATGGGAAGAAGCATTCAAAAGCTCAACAGTAGCAAACGTCTGCTCCATAGGAAGGCAATACAGCCCTTCAAGAAACTTGGGGAACACTCCTTCACAGAGACCACCATTTTTAGAAACCCACTTTACAGCCTCTTTATAGACTGCTTCTGCAGCTTTCTTCCATAACTTATCTTTCGTAACACTATAGAGTCTGAGATATGTCGATACAACCCAGACGCTCTCATATGGAGAAAGACGTGGAGTAATTGAAAACGATATCGGATGAAAATCATATTTCAACTTCAAATTTTCTGTATCATAGAAATATAGCCAAGGAAGCGTATACAAACCATACACCACGGCGTTATCACAATACCGCTTCTCTTCTGTAAGTTTATATGCATCAAGAAACGCATCGATAATGCTAACAGCAGAAAAAGCTTCAGCCTCATTAATCCCAATGTCTCTAAGCCCATTATAACAGATAGGATACTTGTTTTCTAGAAAGCTTAATGCTTTTATTGCAGCGTTTTTCATAGAATTATCATTAAATCTCGTATATCCTGCAAGAAGAGCACGAACACATTCAGCACCCCCTCCATATGTCTCATAGAGATCAAGCTGTTCCGATCGAAAACGTATAACGCCTTCCTGACGAATCGCCATAGGCCATGAACCGTTATTGTTCTGTGTCGATAAAATATACTCAAGTGATTTTTCAACCAAATCTTCTAGTTTTTTATCATCGCAAAATTCAAGATATTTGAGGAGGTGAAATGAGATTGTTCCCTGACCACCAGGATACCCACCATACCCACAATCCATATAGAAAAAACCTTCCAGCCCATTTTTTGTGAGATTTGTCATATTGTACCAGACAATACCTCTACCTTCTTTCAACCTAGTTTTATAAAGCTTTGGATTTTTAAACAAATCCTGCAATCCTTTGCTCCATAAAAGAAATTGTTTGTCTCCTGTTTGTTTATGCCACTTTGCAAAGTAATGCAATCGCACTGCTTCATAAGAAAGTAGAGAATAACTTGAATTAACAAATGTAAAACCAGGCGTTTCTCGCCATGGCAGCTGCAGAAAAGACCCAGTGAGATGATCATATGATCTGAAAAGCGCTTGTTTCCCCTGTTCAAATGTCGCCTTTGCAGATTCTATTTTTACTTGTTTTGGCAGTTCTTTTTCAACATAAGTTTCTACTGCTTCAGTCCATTCCTTATATTTTCTAGTTTTTACAAAAAATTTGAATGAATCACCAGGTTTTAAACCCAGAGGGACCTTCTTTTTTTTACCTCTTCCAAGCCACGCATACTCTTTTTCCTTAAGATAAAACTCGTTGAAGAGATAAAACGATATGATATAATTTTCTTTATCTTCTGATAATGAAATAAAAGGAATCATTTCGCGCCCGTTGGACTGAATCACCGGATCAAACTCAATACAGATACATTCATCCTGAAACTGTAAAACAACAACAGGCATCTTTACGTAATACAAAGACCGACAGAGGATATCGTTGTATATTTTATCAAGAATTTTCGTTGTATAATAGGTAGAAAAAGGATACGGAAGTGAGATGTCTTGTTCAAGAGAAAAACCATTTTTTGAATACCACATTCCACCGATAAATGCATAGCACAACGGCTTTTTTTGTATCTTTATCGTTTTAAGGTTAAATGCTTCTGCATTAGTATTTACTGTAAATACGTTGTTTTTAAGTGAAAGCTCTTTTCCTGATGATTCTTCAACGTTCATGTCAGCACAGATAATACGTTTCTTTTAATAAAAAAATTGGTACCGCTTCAATCACTATATGCATTGCCGATACGTCAACGTTAGAGAAGACTTTCATACAGTTTTATAATACGCTTGATCACAACAGAAATATTTTTTTCGACAGTAAGTAGCTTTGCTGACTTAACCAGTTCTTTTCCTTTTTCTGGATGGTCCATCAGAGTAGAGATTGCTTCTACGTATTCTTCTGTTGTCTCTGCCTTTATACACTGCTCTTTATCTTTCACCCAGCTTAGACCTTCAACTTTACTTGTAATTATCGGAAGATCAGAACACGTTGCTTCTAAAATAACAAGACCTTCGGTTTCAATCATAGTGGGAAACAAGAAGATATCCATACCTGAATAGGCCGCCTGAATATCATCGACATATCCAGTTATCAAAAGATTCTTTGGATGATGAGTTTTCAGTCGTTCAAGATATTTATAATCTTTAAGGAGACGACCATAGACATTTTCACCAATCCAAAAAAACTTCACATCAGAAAGCTTCTTTGCTGCATCAACAACAACATCTAATCCTTTTCTTTTCGAAGGAATCCCCACGCATCCAACAACTGTCTCCTCGTCTTTTATATTATAATCTCTTCGAAATTTCTTTCGTTTCTCCTCTGATCTGCTAAATTTATGTGTATGTATCCCATTACTCTCAACAACTATCCTGCTTTTTACCCCCATCTTTTTTACACGGTTTTTTGCAAATTCAGAGGGACAAATCAAAAGGTCTGCCTGATTATAAACAAAAGTGAGATATTTCTCAAATAAACCTTGAATATATGTTCCCCCTCGATAGAGAAGACTCATCTCATCAGGCACCGTATGGGTTGTAATAACAACAGGTTTTTTCTCACGAATCGCCTTTACAAGAGACAATGGTCCAAAGGAATGAATGTGAAGGATATCATATCCTTCTTTTGCATTCACCACCGCCTCCACTCCTTCTTTTTCAAGACCTTCCATAAGTCCCTTATATCCAGTAACTATCCCTGTTGTTTTAATATTTGTAAGCTCAATTTCAGTGAATATATTAATCTTCATTGCAAATGCTTCTCCTCAACTCTTGGGATAATGGGAAATTACTGTAGTCCATTTTAATTTCTGTTCAATTCTTTCTCTTTTTATCGTATGATGATATTTTAGAAACAATTTATGTTACTTGCGGTCAAAATATTATGACATAGTAAAAAAACTTATGTGCAGTCAAATATTACGCCATAGCCATTGTGAATCCATGAAGAGGCTGCCACTTCAGAAATATTTATCAACAATGCGTTACGCTTTTATGAATTATAAAGCAAATGATGGCATTTACCCGTTTTACGCCTCATTTAAAGTGACCCATAAATGTTCTCTAAAATGCAAATTCTGTAATGTATGGATGGAGAAAACCAAAGATCTCTCTAAAAAAGATGTCTTCAAAGTATTAGACACAATAGGTAACTCAAGCATCATCCTTGTAAGTCTTGAAGGCGGAGATCCTCTGATGAGGAAAGACCTTGGAGAAATCCTTGAGTATGCATATAAAAAACCATTCTATCTCTTTTTCACAACAAACGGAGATCTCTTCGATAAAAGACCTATGGTGGAATATGGTAAACACATTGATTATCTTCACATAAGTATAGATGAAGAGCATGATAATTTAGATTTTTTCGAAAGACTTGAAGAATTTCAAAGCTATGGTTCAAAAATATGTATTCAGTCAGTTGTCACAAAAGAATCCCTTGATACAATAGAAGAAAAGGTTCAGAAAGTTTACAATGCTGGGGCACGAATGGTGATTATGCCTGCAACTCATTTAGATGGAACAGATGATTTTTATCCTGATCCTAAAAAATTCCGAGAAGAAATACTCCGGCTTAAAAAGAAATATATCAATACCATAACCACACCAAATGGATATCTTGATAACATCAACAAATCACATGGTTGCTCGGCATCCTCAGTCATTATTGACTCTGATGGAGAATTGTTTTATCCCTGTAGAACTATTGGTAAAAGACATTTTAATTTCACCAACGGATCATTTATGGAGTTTCTAAAAACAGACGAGGCAAAAAAGGCAAGACAAGACATGAAAAACTGCAACCGTAGTTGTGGATGGTACCAATATTTTGCAACTGATGTGTTCTCGTCACCTGCTTCATTTCTTTCTTCGTTACGTCCGTATCTTTTCAAATAAATGAGGCTAATGGTAGTTGTTTGATGATTCAAATATTTAGAAATTCAAAAAGACGTTGGATTTTGAATGTTAGTAGGTAATGTTTTTTGAACAAGAGCCAGGTGGCATTATTTGAACACAAGTCAGGTGACGTTATTTGAACGACAGTTGGGTGTCGTTTATTGGACGGAATCCAGGTGTCGTTCTTTGAACGCAGGTTAATATATGATAGGGATTTAGG
>JAUWCF010000004.1 GCA_030609445.1 Thermoplasmatota archaeon
AGAAATACTGGTCCTGTTGATGCAGTTGGCGTTGATTGGGGTATCAGTTTAGACGGTGGTTTTATCCCACTTGGACAGAAGACTACTGGAAGAATAGATGGTATTCCTGCCGGTGGAGAGGTAACCGTCTTTTCAGACATGATATTAGGGCTTGGTAGACCAAAAGTAACGGGTACTGCAGAAATACCTGATGTCGCTGGGGATTCAAAAGATGTCGATGCGGTTGTATTATTGTTTTTAATAAATATACAATAAAATCTCTTTAAAATAGTAATCTATCTTAAAAATGTAAAACCGGCAAAATAAATATAATTGTATTGGAATTTAAATTATCATCTATTAATTAACAGTATTTGTAACAATTTCTCTTATTTGGATTATTATGATTGCCTTAAAAATTGATATTGTTCTAATTTTTTTAAGATGATATCTGCTGCTTTTTTACCTGAAAGAAGCATGCCTCCGAATATTGGCCCCATACGTGGAGATCCATAGACTGCATTTGCACTCATACCTGAAACAATTAGGCCGGGATATACCTCTTTTGTGTTTTCTACGACTGTTTTTTCTCCGATATCTGCACACATGGAACGTTCTTTTTCAAGATCCCCACTTGGCGTGTTAAGAGGACCTACTTTGTTTTTAACAATGTGACATACTTCTGCGGCATGCCCTGTTGCATCTATACAATACTTTGCTCGAATTGAAAGTGGATCGACATGCAGTCCAG
This sequence comes from Thermoplasmatota archaeon, assembly GCA_030609445.1. Lineage (GTDB taxonomy): Archaea > Thermoplasmatota > E2 > DHVEG-1 > DHVEG-1 > JAUWYM01. Next base: position 731 of record JAUWCF010000004.1, read on the forward strand.
CAATTTCTACTGCACTCCAGTTAATGACGAAACCGTTTACTTTCTTTTTTTCAAGAAGTACATCCTCTACAGATATGGTATTAAAAATTTTTGTGCCAGCATCAATGGCAACGGAACAGAGTTTTGTTACTGCCTCAATAGAATCAGCACTAAAATATCCGTTTCCTTCATCTTTTAGTTTAATCTGTGCTTCATCAAGAATATATTTTGAGGCTTTTTGAACGACAATAACGGGAAAGGTCATACCTCCACCCCACATGCCACCACCAATGGATAGTTTTCTTTCAAATATTACGACTTTTTTACCTGCATTTGAGAGATATTTTGCAGCGGTTAGGCTTGCAGGACCAGCACCTGCAATTGCAACGTCTACTTCAAAGCAATCTTGGAATTCTTTTGAGAATCTTCCAAATATTTTTCTTGTAACAACAACGTCATCAATTTCTATGTTAACACCCCTTGAATGGAGGTTAATCGAACCTGCATTATTAAACATACCGCTAATACTTTATACCAAATATTCTTGTTTGTTGTTCTGTGTTAACTATTCGACGTATTCAGCCTCAGGATATTTTTTCTGTAATAAAAATTGCACATGAGTCATTACCTGAACGCTACCAGCCTAATATTTTTAATACCTTTTATGAATCGTTTCCTCAAGGTTTTTTAATCGCTCTAAAACATCATAAGATAGTAGGTTTTCTTATAGGAGTAAAAACACATGATGCAATTGCAAAAATACTCATGCTTTCTGTAAATGAAAACCATAGAGCACAAGGAATAGGTTCAGCTCTTCTTATCAACTTTTTACAGGAGATGTTGTTACAAAACATACGTCTAGTTGATCTTGAAGTCAGAACAAACAATAAAATTGCTATCACGTTTTATAAAAAACATGGATTTGACATACAAGAAACAATTACAGGATTCTATCAAAACGGAGAAGATGCCTATATCATGAGACAAGTATTACAGATGCATTAACTCTTTTTCTTTGTCTGTCATAAAACGTATGGCCATCTGATCAAGACGACCAGCGATTTTTTCCAGTCCTAAATCACTATCATTATTTGAAAGAATGCCCGCAATGTCTTTACTTAGAGTAAAAACTGCAAGTTTATGTTCTCTTTTAGACTTATGTATCTGGTAAGGAGTGATTTCTAGTCTCTCATAATTTTTGGAATTACATCCATTATTATCACAGAGTTGCTCAATGTGAGTTCTCATCTGATAAAGGAATGTGTGGAGTTGTATTAGTTCATCCTTTTGCATTCTCGCTTTTCACCATATTCCAAATACTATAAAGACTTTTTATATTTTTTCTACGAATGCTATTTACTCTCTATGCTATTTATGATATTTATCGATATTTTTTTATGTTATTCGAAATCAGTTTTTGTTAATACCTTAACAGATTTCGGCATTTTTACAACATTACCAAGTTTAATGCCCACGATTTCTTTTACGCTTTTATTATTTGCAATATCAAGTAATCGTTGAGTGACAATGCCGTCGAAGACGATTGTTGAAATATTTCCTCCTTTTTTTATTTCATCTGTTAATTCGCGGACAGGTATTTTCTTTAACTCATTCCCATTTTCGTCAAAGAGTACTGCTTTAAGAGAACCTGAAATATCGTTAAGAATAGATTCATAATTATTTTGTTTATCTTTGGCGATCTTTACGTCTTCAGGTTTCTTTTTTTCTTTTGGTTTGGAGAAAAAATCTCTCTTTGCTTTCTGAGGTTTTTCCTTTTCTTCTTTTCTATTTCCCCCAATTTTAATGTTATACATATCCATAAATTGTTCACGTGGTATTTTGTTTTTCAGCGATTTCATAATAAGTTTTTGAGGGATTTCTTCGACTTCTCTTGTCTGAGGAGCTCTTGCGACAAAATCAACATCTGCAACTTGCAAGAGTTCTCTGAGAATAAGTTCACCGCCTCTATCCCCATCGACAAAAACCGTTGTAATCTTTTCTTTCGTCAAATCTGCAACTGTTCTTGGAACATTTGTACCACCAACAGCAATCACGTTTTTAATCCCATATTTCAAAAGATTAAGAACATCTCTTCTGCCTTCAACAATAATTATTGCATCGCTTTGTTCAATATTTGGTCCAGCTGGGCAATGGTCTGTTCCAAAGTTTGTAATTTCTTCAACTTGGACAGCCTGTCGTACTGTGTCTGCAATGCTTTCTCCTTCAATTTTTCCTTTTTCTATTACTTCGTTGAGAAGCGTTTTCGCTCGTTCTATGACACTTTTTCTTCTTGATACTCGTACGTCTTCGACTTCGTCCACTTTAATTGTTGCTTTACAGGGACCAACTCTATCGATACTTTCAAATGCTGCGGCAAGAATGACTGTCTCCACTTTATCAAGGGATGTTGGAAGTAAGATCGTTCCTTCGCTTTTTCCATTTTTTGATTCGAGTTCTACTTCGATTCTTCCGACGCGTGCGGATCGTTGCAATTCTCGAAGATCCAATTCATCTCCAAGAAGGCCCTCAGTTTGACCAAAAATTGCACCGACGACGTCGGATTTCTCGACAACTCCGTCTGCTTTAATAGTAGCTTTTATCATATATTTTGTAGTTGATGGATCAATTACCATTATTTTCACCTCGTTTGATCAACTCTTTGAAAAAAAGCATCCTTTGTCTGCACCCTTGGCAGACTAGAGATTTTTTTGACCTCGTGCATCTCTACTTTATGCAAGTCATTTGTCGATAACCAATTAATTCAAGTCTCAATGTGAGATTATATTAATCTATTAAGTGCTATTTTTCGTTAAGTTGATTTGATTGAATGATATAATAGAAGTTTGCGTCATATTTAAATGTTGTGCTTATTATTCAGTCTGCGATTTACATGAGTAATAAGGTATTCATCGGCGTAGCATGGCCATATGCAAATGGGTCGTTACATCTTGGACATATCGCGGGTTGTTATCTTCCTGCAGATATCTTTGCAAGATACAATAGACTAAAAGGTAGAGATGTTTTAATGGTTTCAGGAAGTGATGAGCATGGAACTCCCATTACTATTACTGCAGATGCTGAAAAAATCACCCCGCAGAACGTAGTGGATCGATACAACAAAGAACATACTGAAAATATGGAACAATTAGGTATTTCTTTTGATTTGTTTACACGGACAACCACAAAAAATCATGAATCTGTCGTTCAAGACCTTTTTTCAACACTTTATAAGAAGAAATATATCTACAAGAAAAATATGAATGCTTATTATTGCAAGAATTGCTCTCGTTTTTTACCAGATCGCTATATCGAAGGAACCTGTCCTCATTGTCATGAAACTGGGGCTAGAGGTGATCAATGTGACCGTTGTGGTAAGCTCTTGGACTCTAGTGAGTTGGAAGACGTTCGATGTAAATTATGTGGATGTACTCCAGTTCTTCAAACGACTGAACATCTTTTCTTTTCACTCAGCTCGTTTGAATCAAAACTTCTAGAATGGATTGATGACAAAAAACATTGGAAGTCAAATGTTCAAAAATTTACGTATAACTGGTTAAAGGGCGGGCTGAAAGATAGAGCAGTGACAAGGGATATTAGTTGGGGGATTAAAGTGCCTGTCCCTGGATTTGAGAAGAAACGAATCTATGTCTGGTTTGATGCAGTAACTGGGTATCTTTCTGCAAGTAAAGAATGGTCTCAAAAAAAGGGTGAACCATTAAAGTGGGAAGAGTGGTGGAAGAACAAAGACGTTAGACATTATTATTTCCTCGCAAAAGACAATATTCCATTTCACTCTATTATTTGGCCTTCGATGCTTATGGGATATGATGAATCATTGAATTTGCCGTATGATATTCCCGCCAATGAATATCTTTGTCTTAGTGGCGAACAGTTTTCGAAAAGTAGATGTGTTGCGGTGTGGGTTCCTGATATACTCAAACAGTTTGATGCGGATGCCATTCGTTATTACCTTTCTATTAATATGCCTGAAAATAAGGATTCTAACTGGTTGTGGAATGATTTTGTCGCTAAAAACAATGATGAACTTGTGGGAACATATGGTAATTTTATCCACCGGGTTGTTACATTTACTAGTAAAAATTTTGGTAGTATTCCCAAGATGCAGAATCTAGAAGAAATGGATGAGGAAGCATTAAAAAAGATTGAAGAGGCGTGTATTGAGGTTGGCGACTCCATTGAACATTGTAAATTTAAAAAAGGGCTTCGAGCGGCAATGAATCTTGCACAATATGGTAATTATTATTTTGATCAGAACCAGCCGTGGAAGCTCGTGAAAACAGATAAAGAACGATGCGGCACTGTTTTACATATGTGTCTTAAAATTGTTCAAGCACTTGCAGTATGCACTGTTCCTTATCTTCCGTTTTCTTCTGATACTGTTTGGAGAATGCTTGGAAACAAAGATTCAGTTAAAAGTTGGGATGATGCACAATCTAAGTTAAATGCAGGTGCTCTTCTTGAAAAACCTACGTTGGTGTTTAAAAAACTTCTTCTGGAAGATATTGTTGTTGATTCAGATCCATTTTCAAAGCTTGATTTACGTGTTGCAAAAATCGTTGAGGTAAAAGATCATCCACAAGCAGATAAATTATATGTGTTGCAGTTATATCTTGGTCCTCTTGGAAAACGTACGATAGTTGCTGGGATAAAACCATCCTATACAAAAGAAGAGCTGCAAGATAAATCTATTATTATCGTATCAAATTTGAAACCTGCAAAACTTCGCGGGATTGAATCAAAAGGAATGCTTCTTGCAGCAACAGATGATTTGGGTGTGTGCTCTCTTTTAAATCCAAAGGATGCTACCCCCGGATCGGAAATAGTTGTTGAGGGTATACCCCGTGAACCTGCTGCAGTGTTAGAGTTTGATGATTTCAAAAAGGCAATAATGATTGTTGAAGATGATCAAAAAGCAATGTATAATGGAAAACCACTTAAAAGCAAGAATGATGTCGTAATAGCTGATAAAAAGGTGAAAAAAGGAGCAAAAATTTCATAAAACCGGGGAGAAAAAATATGTCTTCTGAAACTGTAATACATACCGATTTACCATTAGAAATTATAAACAAGGGAAAGGTACGAGATATCTACGAGATCAATAACAATTTGCTTTTGGTTGTAACTGATAGAATATCTGCATTTGATTATGTATTGCCAAATCCAATACCCTCAAAAGGAGTTTGTCTCACGCAGCTTTCAAGGTTTTGGTTTGATTATACCAAAAACATTGTACCTAATCATATGATTTTTACGGAACTTGATGACTTTCCGGAGATATTACAAGACTATCGTGAACAACTTAAATATCGAAGTATGATCGTCAAAAAAACCAAGGTTATTCCTATTGAATGTATCGTACGCGGCTATATCTCTGGATCGGCATGGAAATCATATAAAAAAGATGGCACCGTATGTGGAATAAAAATGTCAAGTGGTCTTCAAGAATCTGAACAATTTTCTGAGCCATTGTTTACGCCATCTACAAAGGCTGATACTGGTCATGACATAAATATTTCGTTTGAAAAGATGACTGAACTTGTAGGAAACGACGTTTCTGGACAGTTAAAAGATTATTCTTTGAAGTTATACAGTATTGCTGCTAAATATGCCCATAAAAGAGGTATTATTATTGCTGATACTAAATTTGAATTTGGCGTTATTGACGATGAAATTATTCTTATTGATGAGGCGCTGACTCCTGATTCCTCTCGTTTTTGGCCTGTTGAAAAATATGAACATGGTAGGTCTCAACCTAGTTTTGATAAACAGTTTGTCCGTGACTATCTCAATACTACAAGTTGGGATAAAAATTCACCTCCTCCCCAACTTCCTGAAGAGGTTATTGCAGAGACACAGAGAAAATATCAAGAAGCATATGAGAAGATAACTGGAGAGAAGTTTTTATTCATGTAGTCGATATCGTTTTTTAATATAACTCTACAAAATATAAAAATATACAAAAATTAATAATGTATGAATCTAATATGAGTTATATAAATTCAGACGACAAGGTGTTTTTAAAGATGAAAAAACAACTCTGCATGATAGCAGTTATAAGCATTATGATTTCCGGGATGTCATCATTTACGGTATATGGCGAAACAACCTCAACAAGAAATGATTCAAACATTAGTGATGATAATTTTGAAATTGTATTAAAATCATCAACGACACCTGATGGTTCTGATAGACAGGATGGTAGATTCATAGAAAAGTTAGAATGGATCTCTCCAAATGATGAACTTCCTGGAACTTATGAAGAATATCTAAACAGACATCCTTTACAACCTGCTCAGTTCAGAACACCAGACTCGATGAATCTTGAAGGACATACACTTTCAATACTTGTGGATGACGACTTATATTTAGAGATAGGGTCAAATCTCAACCAGTATATATCTGATGTTGAACTAGAAGGTCATTCTGTATTTCTGCAGACTGTTTCTAGCGGTACTCCCGAAGAAATTAAAGCATGGATAATTGAATGTAATAACTCTGGAAGCAAAGGTGTCGTTCTTATTGGAGATATTACTGCTGCTTGGGCTGAAGTCTCAGGATCAGTATTCCCATGTGACTTGTTTTATATGGATCTTGATGGCAACTGGGAAGATAATGATCATGATGGTGATTATGAGGTTCATACTGCTGGTGATGGCGATATGGGGCCGGAGTTATATGTCGGTCGTATCTATGCTACTACTCTTACCTATGATTCTGAGGCGAATATGGTTAATGATTATCTTGCAAAGGCTCATATGTATCGTACTGGCGAGCTAACGCAGCCATGGCGCGGATTGGAATATGTGGAGGAAGACTGGTATAATATGGATGTGAATCTGGATCTTGTTTATGGAGATGATGTTATCCGTCATGATTATGGTTACTTTACCACTGCAGAAGATTATCTCAACCAAATGGATCTGGGGCAGTATTTTGTACAGGTTTGTGCCCATAGTTATACAGGTGGGCATCATTTTGGCACTCGACCTACTGAGTCAGCGTCATATGCTCATATCTATGTCTATAGTCCGATTAGTAGGGCAGCAAAGCTTCTTTTAGGTAGCGATGATGGGATCAAAGTCTGGCTGAATAAAGACAATGTATATACTAATGATAGGTATGGCGGTTGGGTTGAAGATAGCTATGAAGTGGACGTAAACTTAACAGAAGGTTGGAATCAGCTGCTTTGTAAGGTAAGTCAAGACGGAGGCGATTACAAGCTCTCTGCTCGATTCACGGATACTGGATATAACACATTTTCTGATCTTGAATATCAAATCAACAACCCTGAATTACATGGCGGGGAGGCTGAATTTATCCGCAGTTGGTTGCTCAACGGTTTTCATCAGGATTCCTCTGGCAATTTCTGGAGTTATCTAACGACAAATTATCTTGGAATATCTGAAGATTCTATTAACCCAAATGATGGTGATGTGATGGGGGGTAAAACATGGACTTGCTATGATTCGGGCAATCCATATATTGATATGGCTGATTACTGCAACGATGCTGATTTCGGTGTCTGCTATGCATTTCTTCGAGTATATGCTAACTCTGAGAAAGTATGTCAACTCTGGATGGGTTATGATGATGGTGCACGAGTATGGTTGAACGGCAATGAGATCCTCTGTGATAACAGGTACGGTGGTTTTGAAGCTGATATGACAAGGTTCAATGTCACATTGCATAGTGGTGAGAATCGTTTACTCGTTAAGATTTCTGAATGGATGGGAGAGCATGGTTTTAGCGCTCGATTCTGCCAACAAGACGGCAGCATAGTTGAAAACCTTACCTATGATCCTAATCCAACTCCAATTAGTCATATTGGTACGTGGCTTGTAAATGGGCCATATGCCAATCCTGATAGACCTACTCGATTAAGTACTGATTATCTTGGAGATGAAGGCAATGTTACGCCAAGTGAAGGCGATCCTGCTCCATTAAACACTTGGGAACGTGGTATAGGCAATGGTTGTCCATTTGGTCTTGACCGTCATTTTGATCATGGTGATTGGGTGTTTTCTCAGGATATACAAGATCGTGACCCTCCTGTCTTGTTTTATAATCTTTTCTCCTGTGGACCTGGACGATTCACTGATGAAAATTATTTAGCAGGAGCATACATTTTCCATACGACATATGGATTGATCACTGTTGCTTCTTCAAAAAGCGGGAGTATGCTTAACTTTGATGATTTCACACGTCCTCTTGGCGAGGGAAAAAGCGTTGGTGAGGCTTTTTATGAATGGTTTGATACCCAGGCACCATTTCAACAATGGGAGAAAGAATGGTACTACGGCATGGTAGTATGCGGGGATCCAACATTGTGTATTCCTACAGCAACACAGATGGAGATTACAAACCCTGAAAATGCAATATATCTCAGAAATAAAGAAATCCTACCGTTTCCTGTTCCAGTGATAGTCAGAAAGATAGATATTGATGTTTATGCAGCAAATATAAACTATGGCATAGATCGTGTGGAGTTCTATATCGACGGTGATTTAAAGAAAACTGATACGACAGAGCCATATTATAGTTGGATGTGGGATGAACATGTTTTTTTCAGACATACAATAAAAGCTGTGGCATATGATGGCTCAGGCAACAATGCAACAAGGGAACTTTTGGTTTGGAAGTTTTTCTAAAACACCCTTTTTTTATCCTTCTTGAGTAGGTACTCTCCAGTCAACACCAGGTGTTCTTACACCTAGTTTTGGAATGAGCGGTGTTCTTCTTTTATGTTGGCTTTTTTTTATCATCTGTCTGATACGTTTGACATCTGATTTTTTAACGTTTACTTTTTTGACAATATCTTCTATATCAATTTTTAGTTCTAATTCATAAAGAATTTTATCGAGCGTTTCATAATTTATTCCAAGTTCTTTTTCATCAGTTTGGCCTGGCCAGAGACCTGCAGTGGGAGCTTTAGAGATAAGCGATTTCGGTATCTTTAGATATTCTGCGAGTTGATATATCTGTGTTTTGTATATATCGCCAATGGGTAATAAGTCAGCACCTCCGTCTCCATATTTGGTGAAATATCCGATCAATAGTTCTGATTTGTTTGATGTCCCACAGACAAGACATCCTTTCTCATTTGCATAGGCATAAAGTAGAATCATCCTGGTTCGTGCCTTGATATTAGAAAGTGTCATTTTTTCTGTTTTTCCAAAACAAGTTTTTTGAATTTGTTGTACAATAGAATCTATTTTGATGGTTTTACATTGCAGGTCAAATTTTTTTACAAAAATCTCTTGATGTTTTTTATCATCGCTTGGTGTCGCATCATCAGGCATAAACAAACAAAGAACATTGTTTTTTCCTAATGCTTCTTTACAAAGCACTGCTGCAACGGAAGAATCAATACCGCCTGAGAGCCCGAGAACAACACGTTTACATCCTGAGTTTTGTACGTAGGTTTTAATAAAATCTATAATAATTGTTGAAGTTTCTTCAGGGTTTATTGAGAGATATATTATTATCACCTCATATCCATGTTTCAATAGATTCTTTTAGTATTTTTCCTGCTTCTGAAACGACTTTGTCATCTACTGGAGAAAATGATGCTCTGGCAATTGCGAGTGGTATTCTTCTAACATAATCTGACATTCGAAGATCCCTTCGAAGTGTTGTGTTGTAATACTTTTCAACAATTTCATTTGTATCATGGAGGTATTTTTCTACTGCTTTTTCAGAGGCAGTTATTTCTGGATTGTATGTTCGAGCAAGTTTTACCCATTGATCATAGTATTCATGTTTTTCTTTTATCTCTGCACCGCCATAGAACTTTTTTCGAAAGAGATCAAGTCGTTCTTGTTTGCTGATATTTTGTACTTTAACAATGAGGGCGCATCTGCTCATAAGTAGGGGAGATAGTCCGACGTCAGAGAGAGCTTTTTTGCCAAACACTTTTGATTTGGGGTTAGCAAATGCAATCATTATGAATTGACTTTCAATGTTTTGATGAAGTTTTGCCGAATGTACACTACATTTGCCATTGGAAAGCAGTTCATAGCAGTATTCGATATCCTCTCCTGGGATTTTATCAAACTCGTCAACAAGAACCAGTTTTTTATTTGAATATGGGAATGCTCCAAGATCACCGGTTCCAAGATGGCAGACAAGTCCTGACCGTGTTGTATTTGCACCGATATTGGTAATATTGGAAAATTGTTCATTAATGATTTCTTTTGCCATTGTCTTGCTGCTACCGGGCTCTCCAATGATTAATGAGTGAATTGGTTCTTCAAAGGTTGAAAACATGCTTGCAGCTATTATTTTTTTCATTATGTCGTTGCCATGTATTTCCTGGAAGACGTTCTGCCAGAACCCTGAAAAACCTCTTTTTTTTGCAAATTCCCTTAATTCCTTATCAGGAAGGTAGATACCGTTTTTTTCCCATTCCTCAAGTTTTTTCGATTCGATTATCTCCTGAAGGCTTTCTGCTTTACTAATGACTTTGTTAAACGCTTGTGATTTTCTTGTAAGCTTTAACACATTATCTTCAATTTTTAATGCTGCATTTCCCCACCCAACTGAATACACGTCCAATGCATTCAACACTGATTTTATAACTGCTCTCTCTGTTCTTTTAACAATTATCTCAATAAGATCCTCGTTTGCTATGGTGATATCAGTTATATTTTCGTTTGCTAGGATGTTTCTTGCTCTTTGTATTAGCATATTGCCTTTGCTTGTACCCATCCCTAATGAGGATACTGACATGATTGCAATCTGTTCGAGTTTTGTTATCCTCATATTCTCCAGTTTCTTTCTATCTGAAGGAATAACGCCGAGTAAACTTAGATCATCTTCCATAGTGCGAACCGAGAACTATGCACTTCTATGATTAAAACTTTGTGTATTTTTTTGAATAAAATATTTATATGAGGGATGACACTATAGAAATAGCAAGGGGAATAAATATGGTTCAAAACATACTCGTTAAAAAAACAGTTATTTTTTCAGTAATTATTTTACTTATAGGGGCGCAAGCACTTCTCGTATCTGCAGATGGTCCTACAATTGTAAATGAAAGTATAATCTACGTCGATGATGACAACACAGAAGGACCGTGGTATGGAACAATTGAACATCCATATCAAACAATACAAGATGGAATCTCACATGCCTGTGCAGGAGATACAGTCTTTGTATTCTCAGGTTTATATCATTCAAGTATGAGCTATGGATTTGTTAGTATACAAGAGGACATCACTTTAGACGGAGAAGATCCACAAACAACAATAATTCAAGGCGGTGGAGTATATGGTGAAAAATGGGTTGTTGGAATCAGTTCCGAAGAAGGAAGCCCAAAAATTTCTAACTTTACAATTGAAAATAGTGGAACAGACATTCACGACGCAGGAATCCTTGTAAATGCCAACAATGTAATTATCACAAACAACATCATAAAAAATAATCAATTAGGGATCTATTTTTCTCATACAAAACATCAGTACGGAGCGATTATATCGGGAAATACTATTGAAGATAACAAAGATGGTATTTTTATGTGGGCTGCATCTGACAATATCATTTATGCAAATATTATACAAAATAACGTGTTTGATGGTGTAGAAATCATATATTCTTCAAATAATAATGTTGTCATGAGAAATACAATCGCAGGACACACTTTTGATGGCGAGTCGGAAGGTGTTTTATTAAAAGAGTCAACTGGAAATCTAATCTCCGAAAACAATATTTATGATAATAGAATAGATGCCTATTTTGAAAACGCATTTTTTAACAAATGGAATAACAACTATTGGGGAAAATCAAGAATATTTCCAAAGCTAATTGTTGGGAGAAAATATTTAGGCGGGGGTCCAATGGAACCAGGTTTTCCGTTAATACTTCTAAAACTTGATTGGCATCCCGCAATAGAATCTCATGAAATCATACAAAACCCTATTGCTGTAATGAATACAACCCTTGGAACAATGAAACTAATACTTTATGAGGATAAAGTACCAATCACAACGAATAACTTTGTTAGACTCTCAAATGATGGATTTTTTGACGGTCTTGTCTTTCATAGAGTCATCGAAGATTTTGTAATTCAGGGTGGAGGTTATGACTCATCAGGTTCACATCACGAAAGTCCGTATGGTACAATTGATTTAGAGATTCACCCTGACGTTCGACATGTAGATGGTGCGATATCTATGGCACGCACGCCAGATCCAAACAGCGCAACAAGTCAATTCTTTATCTGCGATGGAAAACAGGCATACCTTGATGATCAATATGCTGTATTTGGAAGGATTCTCATTGGAATGGATGTGTTAAAAACTATTGCCTCTGTTGAAACAACAACAAAACACGGTATGCAGGATTGGCCAGTTGAGGAAGTAATAATAAACAGTGTTGCAATAGCTCAATAATCATTCAGAATTTGTTTTTTCCCAGTCTTAATTTTCTCATTTCTCTTTCGACATATCGATAGACACTTGCATGTTTACTTCCACTGAGAATCATGTCAATTGCTTTTTTTGCAACATCCATTGATTCAAAATCTGCAATGAGCGCAACGGTATGGCCATAGATTGAGAGAATTGCTCCTGTTAAGTTTTCTATAGTGTGTTTTGTTTTCCCGTCAGTACCGATAATTCTGCTTTTTATTCTTTTGGTATGCGAGTCTTTTTTTCCGACATAATCATGGAAGTTAAAGATAAAAAAATCCATGTCGTCCTTAAATAAGCGCATTGCATGTTCTGGAGAAAACCCACGTCCAATAGCACGGACAACATTTTCTACGATTAAGCCTAACACTGGATCTGAAGTTTCATGTTCATCTATTGTTACTTCACCTTCAGCTGAATCAATTTCGAGTGTTGTCTTTGAAATCCTTTCAATCATTTTCTTTGTCTCACCATTGTGGCCAATAAGCACGCCTACTCGTTCTTTTGGAATCTTTAAATATTTCATGATACATCACTATTTTTTGTAATACGGTTAAAAATTTCTTTTTCATCAGCTTTTATGTCAAACTTTTTAAAATATTGTACAATATTGTGGATATCTCTTTTTAGAAACTCAATGGACTCTGGATGCTCCAGAAGTACTCCTTGTCCAACGTCTATTATGTACGGTTTATCCTGATATATAAGTATATTATATGCACTTAGATCTGCATGAACGATTCCTGCTTTGTTGTACATAAGAGAGATAAAACGCAGGATTGTATCAAATATTTTTTTTGGATTATCTAACGTAGAATCTTTGAGCAAAGGTGCTGGCCGTTCCATATCTCCGATATACTGCATAACAAGGATGTTATTCATTTTTTTTATTGGAATTGGAGCTCTTACGTTTGCATTTTTCAGTCGCCCTAGATTTTTATATTCTTTTTTTGCCCATTCATCAATTATGCCTCTGCGACTTTTATTAATTAAGTTGAAACGCGGATCACCATCAATGTATTTTGCTATGTGTTTAAACGCAAGATTTGAGGTGCGATATATCTTAATTGCGACAAACTCATCCTTTGAGGTGACTGCTCTAAAAACAATTGCTTCTTTTCCTGTGGAAATGGGAAAATCAAAATGATCAATGATTTTATTAGAGATAAGTTTGCTAAGTCGTAAAAGAGTAGTTTTGTCAAAAACTTCATCCAATGTTTTTCTATCAAAACCTATCCTACAAGCTAACTCCTGTGTTTGCCGATCTAACTTTTTAAGCCATTTATCAGATAAAGTAAAATCAGAAGACATTAATTTCCTCTGGTAATAATTTTCTTCTACTTAGAGTATTTGCTTGTGTTCTGTTATATCGATAAACAATATCTGCTTTTTCATTTTGGATATCCCACGGTTTAATGATGAGTAGGTCTCCTGCACGTACTCTTGCTCTTCGTTTCATTTTACCAGGTATACGCGCCATTCTTGATTTCCCATCATCACAGACAGCATTGATGCGGGAACCACCCATGAGCTGCTCTGCGATTGCAAACATCTCTTTATTTTGTCTTTTAGGAAGACGTAATCGTATGTATTCTCCTCCTTCTGCAGGTTTTTCACCTCTACGTTGCCTATTTCTACTATTCTGGTTCACAGGATCATCCATCTATATACTACATATCTTATTAAAGTTGTTATACTAAAGATCTAATTGATCTGAAATATTTTTAAGAGCAGTAAGGCTTAGTTCAAGAAAATCGTCAAGTTCAAGACCAATATCTTCGCATAGATCAATTCTTTTTCTATTACATCCAGCGGCAAAGGATTTATCTTTATA
>JAUWCF010000157.1 GCA_030609445.1 Thermoplasmatota archaeon
TACAATCTTTAATAGATGAAGTCAGGGTACCAGAACTCAGATACTGATCTTCTGTAATGGCTAATGCACCACCATCTTTTACATTTCCTGGAGCATCTGTCATTGATGTCCATGAATTACCTGATATGTTGTATCTCCAGAAAGCTGGATTGTCATTTCCCTGAAATGCATAGATATTATCTCCTCCTGTGTCAAGTTTAATATCTCCTGGACTAATTGAACTATTCAAGTTTACTAGAGTTCCAGACTCAAAATCTGTCTGATTTGTTTGCACCCAGTTTTCTTGTTGGACATTTGTGGTGGCACCTTCTTGAAGAGTCGCTATGAATAGTGCATAATTACTCGAATCATCGATAACGGTAACAACAACTTGTACACCTGTTATACTTCCGTTGGAATACACAATTCGTTCCCCTATATCCAATTTATCTCCATTAATTGATGCAGTATAGTCTTGACCGCCAATTGTAACTACAATACTTGTCGTATCGCTATCCAGTGAATCTCCGCCCAAATGCTCAATAACGATTGAATGTCCTTCGACATATCCAACCAAACTTACTGATGGTGAGGAAGTTGTAACAAGAGAAGAAGTTACGAGTAAATATAAAACAGAGAACAATGCAACAGCCATTGCAAGAAGGATAACAGTTCCTAATATTTCCGAAACTGCATTATCTGACTTTGTAAAGTTCTTGAGATTTCTTTTCCGCTTCATTTTTTCCACCTTTCTACTTTCCTCAATTATAATAGCAAGTCGTATCAGCACTTCCGGGTATCTCCTCAACATCATTAGCATATCTTGCTATACTGTAAAATTCGTAATAACCAGAGCCATCTGGGAAATTAAAGTTCCAAATCCAACCATCGGTTCCATTTTCATCTGGGCTACCTCATTTCCCCCTCTTGGAGAACCCCTGTAAATATTACGTAATTACTTTCTACGTCAACCACTGCAGCCTCAATCTGTAACTCTGTTATATTTATAGATGAATTGACAAGTTTTTCTACGTCAACCAACAGTTTTTCCCCTATGTCCCATTTATTATTCTCTATTGATGAAGAGTCTAAATAGTCTCTAGCTGTTGTTACATCCTGTTGTATACCACCCACGGTAACTAATATTTCTGTATCTAAATCCAATGCTACTCCACCATGATGATTAATGGTTATGTTCTGTTCTTTAATAGATCCAACTAAAATTACAGATGGCGAGGGTGTTTCAACTGGAGAAGAAATAACAATGACATATAATACAGAGAACAGAGAAACTGCGATTCCCAAAAGTAGAACGGTGGCAAGGATTTCTGAAACCGCATTACATGATCTATTTTTTCTCATATCCTCTTCCTAAAACAAAAATTTGAACACAAAGATTGATACCACTCCCAGAAGAAAACTATACCTTACTCCTGATGATAGGTTTCCATCCATCATATATCCCCCTAAAATCCCTGAGCCTATGCCTTGGACAAAAACAAACGAATATAGGGCATAGGCGAGATGTTGCGGATCAACCACATTTACAAAACCCTTTATTGACCCTGTTTGTTGTTGCTGGATATCGAAGAAGTATGCAAACAATGTAGTATTCAGAATAAACATGATAAATAAAAAGACAAAAAAACACATTATAATGACCACAGTATACATAGACATATTTGCATTTCGTTGTTCCCTTACATCATTAACCTGATTGAGTTCCTTTGATACTGCTTTAAAAATTTTAGGAGCGTTTCCGCCCATTGCGACCCCCTTATTAATCGTGATGATTGCTCTTTTAATAAGGGGATTTTTCATCCGTGTTGCAAAATTGGTAAACACTTTTTTTATTTGAATGTGCCAAGAGAGTTCTGCATTCATCTTTTTGATTTCGGGGGTTAGACTTCCGTAATTTCCCTTTGACGATACCTTGATCGCATCAAATACTGTCATGCCTGAAGAAAGGGAATTTCCAACGCTGTTGAGGAAATCAGGTAATCTTTTCTGAATTTCTTCTTTCTTTTTTGCTTTTGTATGATTATAAAATCCAAACGGGCCAATAAGTAATAAAATAGATAAAAAAGCAAGGTCGAAATATTGGTAGAAAGTAATGGAGAGATACCCATAAGTACCTAATAAGAAAATTGCAGCATAAAAAATTGCAAGGATAACGGCAGATGTTAAAAGAATGGAAATAGATGACTTGTTGTTTTCATAATGTTCCTTAATGTTGTGTCCAGGTTCATCCTTACTTTTCCCAATTTCTTCAATACAAGTCGATTTTATCAAGACATAAAACATCACATATGATACCGGAAGAACAACGTAAGCTAAAATAAACAAAATATCAAAAGTAGATGCGGACACGTCTCCAATAAAACCCATGGTAGAAACGATGATTACTAGAAAGAGCGGGAATGCAATAACTGCCATGACAAATAGTTCCGCAATTAAGGCAAGGAAATCCAGATTTTTTTCCCTGGTTAAGAGATCATCATCCATATACTGTTGTACAATGGTTGATAAAAAAGCATCAAGACTACTGCCAGATTGAAGGGTTCCTACCAATCCCTGTAGAAATGATTTGAATTTTTTTGATGGAGATCGTTCTATTCCATGTTGTAACGCAGTGATATTGTCAACACCCATTACATCGATTTCCTTTGCAATTTTTTTCGATTCGTTTTGTATTTCTCCATAGATATCTAGTGCAGAAAGAGTACGAAAAATTTCTGCGGGGGAAACACCTGTTTCTGACATCGTGCTGATAAAGTTCACGGAATATGGTAAAAATCTCTCAATATTTGCAGATCGTTTGTTCATACAATATGTTGGGAAGTATCTGTGCAAGGCCCAAATGCTTAGGGTAACACAAAGGGGAAAAACAAGCAAAAAGAACAAAGGTAAGGTATGAATGGGAAAAAAATAGAATACGGTGGTAATAGAAACACTGATGAGAGTGGCAAGAAGCGTGTTCATTAATGAAAATGCGCAATATTCTTCACATGTCATGGCAATGTTGGCTTTATCTAGCAATAGATCTTTTTCCGCTCTCTTTGCCTTTCCACATCTTGAACACACGTTTTTAAAAACGCGCATACAAAACTGCGAATACGATGTTGATTTCATGCCGCATCTTTTTGTGTTCTTTCTAATACTGCTGCAGGATCTTTTT
>JAUWCF010000105.1 GCA_030609445.1 Thermoplasmatota archaeon
AAGTCGTTTATACACCTTGAAACCACTCATTGAACGGTGGCCTGCGGTTGCCAAACCAGAAGGACATGTCAACTTTAGGTCAAAGATACTTTGGACTGTTCTTTGTTTGGTTATTTATTTCATTTTAACAAATATTATGATTTGGGGTGTCAGTGGAACCGTACTTGACATGTTTGCAGGTTTTCGTGCTATTATGGCAGGAGCTTCTGGTTCCATTATGCATCTTGGTATCGGTCCTATTGTTACTGCATCAATTATTCTGCAGCTTTTTGCCGGTGCAAAAATTATAAAGCTAGATCTTACTAAAAAAGAAGACAAAGCAATCTATCAAGGAACGCAAAAAATACTTGTTATCGTTATGATTCTTGTTGAGGCTGTACCGCAAGTTTATGGATATCTTAGCCCTAGTGATAACCTAATAACTATGGTTGGTGGAACTGGTCTTGCCAACGCTATTATTATATCACAGTTATTTATGGGTGCATTCCTTGTATTTCTTATGGATGAACTGATTTCAAAATGGGGCATTGGTTCTGGTATCTCCCTCTTTATTGCTGCAGGTGTTTCACAGGCGCTATTTACAGGTCTTTTCAACTGGTTACCCGGGCAATCCGATTTACCCATGAGTATCTATAACCCCCCTGCAGGTGCCTTGCCTGGAACATATTATCTCACATCTCAAATGAGTCTTGGTGAACTAGTGGAAGGTGGTTTTGAGATGATTTTTGTTGGTTTTCAAGGATTTCAGAATGCGATAGTGCCGTTAATAGGTACGATTGTGATATTTTTCATTGTTGTCTATACGGAATCTTCAAGAATTGAGTTGCCGCTTGCACATGCTAAGGTGAGAGGAGCTCGGGGAAGATATCCGATACGGCTTATTTATGCATCAAACATTCCTGTTATTTTAATGGCAGCTCTTCTTGCTAATATCAACATGTTTGCATTATTGTTTTATACACATCCAACTATGAGTAGGCTTCCATTGATTGGGCATCAATGGTGGATAGGCGCATATGATACAGCAGCAGGATCAACTGCCCCGATTGCTGGTGGAGCGTGGTATCTTTCAAATCTTGGTGGTATACGAGGTTGGCTTATGCCAATTATTTCAGGAGGGGATGGTGCTCATATGCCCTGGCAGTTTGCACTGAAGGTAATCATATATATGTCAGCGATGATTTTTGGATCTATTCTTTTTGCTAAATTCTGGATTGAGACAACAAATATGGGGCCGCGGGACGTAGCAAAACAAATTCAAAACTCAGGTATGGTAATACCTGGTTTCAGAAGGGATCCGCGGGTTTTAGGACGTGTGCTCGAGCGATACATTCCTGTTGTAACTATTATCGGCGGTTTTGCTGTTGGTGCACTCGCAGGATTTGCCGATGCATTAGGTACCGTAGGAAATGCCAGTGGTACCGGTTTGCTTCTTACTGTTGGTATTATGATTAATCTGTATGAACAAATTGCTAAAGAACAAGCTATGGAGATGCATCCTGTTCTAAGAGGATTCTTTGGTGCTGACTAAGTGAGGAAGAATATGGGAGTAATTGTCGTTACCGGTATTCCAGGAGTCGGAAAAACAACAGTGATGAAACAAGCTGCAGAAGGAATTGATATTAAGTTTGTCACATTTGGATCAGTTATGATTGATATCGCAAAAGAGATGGAGCTTGTTAAAAATAGAGACGAGATGAGAAAACTCACACTTGAACAACAAAAAGATCTGCAAATTCGTTCAGCAGAAAAGGTAGCATCTATGGGCGATGTGATTTTAGATACTCATTGCACGATAAAAACACCTAAAGGATATATGCCTGGACTTCCTGAGTGGGTGCTGAAAAAATTAAAACCTACAGCAATTGTTGTTGTCGAAGCAGACCCTGATGAAATCTTTAACCGTCGAGCAAAGGATGCCACGAGAAACAGAGATCCAGATTCAGAGGAAGAAATTGCTGAACATCAACAAATTAATAGAGCTGCTGCTATGTCATATGCCACACTCACCGGTGCAACTGTCAAGATTGTTTTTAATCATGATGACGCCGTTGATGCAGCAGTTAAACAAGCAGAGCCGGTGGTAAAATGAAAAAAATGGATGATAAAGCACAGGGCAGTCAGATGATGATGCTGATGCTGTTTATGGTGATGATGCTTTTTATTATGCCAACATTTGGCCCGATACTTGGAGAATATGCAGGATATGCGTTAGAACCAGTTATAGGGTTTGGCGGGAACTTCCCAGTGTTAACATTATTTTTCGCAGGATTAATAGTTGTAACTTGTTCATCTCTTCTTACAAATCTGTTTACAGATTGGAAAGCTATGGGAAAGGCACAAGAGACCAGTCGGGCGTTTCAAAAAGAGCTAACTAAAGCACGAAAAGAAGGCAATACAAATAGAGTAAACAAGCTTATGAAGATGCAGCCGCAGATAATGAAGATGACAACGCAATCTTCAAGTGGAATGATGAAACCTATGGTGTTTCTTATGATTATTATATGGCCGATTTTTATTTGGCTACGAAGTTTTCTTGGAAGTTTGTCATATCATTACTTTACTGTCCCATGGAGCAACAGTGTTTTTCTTTTTGATAAAGCACTTCCTGGCGGTGCATGGCTATGGGTTTATCTGATTGTATCAATTGTATTTGGACAGTTGATACGGCAAGGATTAAAACTAGTTGCCTTTTCTGATTGGTGGAAAAACACCCGACAAAAAATAATACCTTCTTTTAAGTAATTTGGAATTATGACAGTAGTTACAATAAGTGGTCTTCCGGGTTCTGGTACGACAACAGTTGCAAAGATTTTAGAAGAAAAAACAAGCATTACGTATGTGTATTCAGGTGATATTTTCCGAAAGATGGCGAAAAAATATGGTATGCCTCTTGAGGAGTTTGGCAGGCATTGTGAAAAACATAAAGAAGCTGATGAAGAGCTTGACAGATATCAACTCGAAATCCTGGAGAAGGGAGATGTCATTTTAGAGGGGAGACTTGCTGGATGGATCGCTTATCGTAACAATATATCTTCATTGAAAGTAGCCTTGGAAGCTGATTTAGAAACAAGAGCGAAAAGAATCGTGAAACGAGAGAATGGAGATATAAAAAAGAGAAAACAAGAGATAGAAAGTAGAGAGAAAAGTGAAGCTACTCGGTATAAAAAGTATTACGATATTGATGTTTGTGATACATCGATTTATGATCTTGTGATAGATTCATCAGATAAAACTCCTGAAGAGATCGTTGGAATCATTTTTAAAGAAATTAAGGAATAATCGAGTTTTTATATCATGCTTTTATTCTGTTGGATAAAATGGATAAGAAATATTTGCTTCCGTCGGATAAAATCCGAAAAAGACTTATTAAAGTCTCTGCGAAAACAAATCCACATTATGGAAAATCTCCTGATGAACGTAGTGTTAAAGAGCTTCTGAGTAATGGTTTTATCAATCTTGATAAAACAAGTGGTCCAACATCTCATCAGATTGTTGCTTGGGTAAAAGAAGTACTTGAAATTGATAAAGCAGGTCATGGCGGTACACTTGATCCAGCGGTGACGGGGGTTCTGCCAACTGCTCTTGGTGACGCAACGCGTGCCTTGCAGGTCCTTCTTTTAGCTGGGAAAGAATATGTTGGGATGATGAAGCTTCATAAAAAAGTAGAAAAAAAGAAGATAAAAGAGGTTTGTAAAGATTTTGTTGGAGAGATATATCAAACACCGCCTCTTCGTTCGGCAGTTAAACGAGTGAGGCGAAAAAGACATATTTACTATTTTGAAATCATTCAGATCAGAGAATCAGAGGTATTGTTTCGTGTTGGTTGTGAAGCAGGAACCTACATTAGAACCTTGTGTGTTGATATTGGTAAAAAACTTGGATGTAATGCACATCTTGCAGAACTTCGGCGGACAAGAGTTGGTTGTATCTCAGAGGAAAATTGTGTAACGCTTCATGATGTAAAGGATGCATATGTTTTCTTTAAGGAAGATGGAGATGAAACAGAGATACGGTCAAAGATTCTGCCTATGGAGCAGTTGTTAAATCATGTACCAAAGATTGTGGTACGTGATTCTGCAGTTGATGCACTCTGCCATGGAGCAAATCTTGCAATTCCTGGAGTTGTCGAGATAGATACTGAAATTAAAAAAGGTGATATGGCTGCTGTTCTCACTTTAAAAGGTGAGGGTGTTGCACTTGTTCATTCGTTACTATCTACAGAAGAGATAATTCAAAAAGACTCTGGCTTGTGTGCCACGCTTGAACGAGTGCTTATGAATAAAGGTACATATCCTTCTGTTTGGAAAAAATCATAAAAAGGGAACAGTGTTTCCGCTATTGTTTTTTGCCGAGGTGGCCCAGCCTGGAACGGCGCGAGACTGGAAATCTCGTGACGCATTGCGTCTCAGGAGTTCAAATCTCTTCCTCGGCGCTTTTTACTCCTTTTTAAATCTACATATATTCAACGAACGCAAGTGTTCCTTCATCTGTTCCATATAATATGCTAAGGCCTTGATTTATTTCTACAACAAATTGAGCAGGAGATGTACTATTGT
>JAUWCF010000184.1 GCA_030609445.1 Thermoplasmatota archaeon
CTGAAGAATTCTGCCGATTATGTGATCATCCTCAAGGAGGGCGTGATGGAACACGAATATGACAGCAGGGACTTAAAAGGATCAGGGGTGGAGGATTTTTCTGAGGTGCCCTTGCCAGGTGAAGGTTAGGTTAAACTGTAGACGTGACCTGAATCAAAAAACAGGTTCTCTTTAACATTGTGTGGGTAACATCACTATTCAAGATATATCATTAAACATGGAATCGCATTGCCTGAATTAATGGACAGGATTAACTGGATTCACAGGATATGAAAGTGGCTCACACCATCCTGTAAATCCTGTAAATCCCGTCTAATATTTACTCACTTAATGTTGGGGTGATCCAAAAAACAAATCGCCTACATTTTATTTTATTTTATCACCGATTTTCGTCAGCCGTTTATGTTCCACCAAAAAATCCACCATTTTCACACCAAAATCCATAGACCAGTAACGTTTTTTCAGAGAATATAGCTCTAAAATATGTTCCATTCATGGAACATTAAAATCTTAAAATCCTACGATAAATCAAAGTACCGAATCAATTATGGCACTAAAATCCACCTAAAACAGACTTTTAACCCCAAAATATAGGATGGTAAGATGTTTTAACAACAAATATTAAATATTATAAGTTCCATAATCCATACATATGGCCAACGATGATAAATTCGATCCAATCGAGTATTTCTTGAACCCAAAAGAACCTGCACAGAAACGATATGAAGCTCTTAGAGCATATTTCCTGGAATCATTAACTCAAAAAGAAGCTGCAAAAAGAGCAGGATATTCCCTACCCACATTCCAGTCTCTCGTAAGCAATTTCCAAAACCAAAAGATCGATTTCTTTGTGAAACCACAATATGGACCCAATAGAAGACAAATCTCAGATTTCATACAGAAAAGAGTCGTTTCACTCCGAAAATCCAACCAGTCAGTATACGAAATCAAAGACATATTATCAAAAGAGGGGTTTGATACAAGCATTCAGACAATAAATCGAATAATCAGGGACGAAGGGTTTGCAAAATTACCACGTAGAACCAAGGAAGAACTTGGCCTTACAAAAAAGAACACGCTTCTACCACCAATATCAACAGCAATAGATTTCGAACAACTTGAGAGCCACAAGTTCGAATGCCAGATAGGTGGTATATATTACTTCATACCGTATATTCTACAAACCGGATTGTATGAAATGATATCAGCAGCACCATTTCCGGAAACTTCGAAACTATCAAAGATCAATTCCATCTTCTCCATGCTAGCTCTGAAGTTGATAGGGCATGAAAGACTATCCAAAATCTCAAGTTATAATCATGATATAGGCTTTGGTTTCTTTGCCGGATTGAACGTTCCACTAAAAACAACTGCTACATCAACATACTCATACATGGTTGACAAAGAAACGATTCAGTCTTTCATGGAAGAGTTCATATCACACATGAGTTCCACATATCCACAATACTATCAAGGAGATACCATTAACCTGGATTTTCACTCCATACCACACTACGGAGACAAGTCCGAAATGGACGATAATTGGGTGGGTGCAAAGCATCAACGTATGAAAAGCGCACTGACACTCTTTGCTCAGGATGGTGAATCCAGACATCTCCTGTATGCAAACGCGGACATCGATAGAGAAGATGAAACAAATGAGATCATGAACTTTGTGGACTATTGGATAGATGTGAAGGGGATTATTGAACAGACATTGGTATTTGATTCCAAACTAACGACATATGGGATTTTAGAAAAACTTGATGTTGACAAAATCAAGTTCATCACATTGAGGAGACGGGGAAAGAAGTTGATCGAGGATGCAAATAACATCCCTGAGAAAGATTGGATCAAAGTGGACCTAAAAAAAGAGAAACGCAAATTCAATAAGTTTAAGATGTATGAAAGCGAGATCACATTGCCACGAACCAATCTCAAGGTTCGCCAGGTTATCTTCAAAGATCATGGTCGGCAACTACCTACGTTTTTGATCACAAATAATTTCGAGATCGAGTTGGAAACCCTGGCTTTGCATTATGCAAACCGTTGGCTGATTGAAAACAAATTCTCTGAGCTGGTTGATTTTTTCAATCTCAACGCATTGAGTTCTCCGTTCATGATACGAATTTATTTTGATGTTGTTCTGACCATTGTGGCCGATACACTCTACAGGTTGCTTGCCGAGGACCTGAAGAGATTTGAGGATTGTACTCCAAAGACTATCTTTTCCGATTTCATCAACTGCAGATGTAACGGAGAAGTGGTTGGCGATGAAATAATAATCAAAATGAAGAAGAAGGCA
>JAUWCF010000067.1 GCA_030609445.1 Thermoplasmatota archaeon
TTTATTTGCTATTACAACTTTTGTAATACTGGAAGCACTTAAGATTCTAGAAGCCTATAAGATAATTCATGTGGCTGTTTTTTCTGAGTTATTTATTCTTGTTTTTATTTTGTTCATGATTGTTGGTTTGTGGAAATTGAAATCATTAATCAAAGGATTGTCTGATTTTGGCCAGGCTTTTGTTATCACCTCTGAAAATAAACATGAGGATAAACTTGTTTCTATTGTTAAAGATGTAAAAGATGTCTGTTATGTAACTTTAAAAGAGCCTTATAAAAAAGTAGTTGATGTTCTTAATATGTATAATATTGATACATCAGGCATACAATTTATTGATGCATCAGGTGCTAGCTGTGACGCTGATAATTGTATTAATATAAATAATAATCCTGATGATCTTAAAAATACGTTGGATAGGGTACTTAAGGAGAAAGGTTTGCGTTGTGTTGTTATAGATGATATTACGGAGTTGAAAAACATTGAGTCATTTGAGTTGCCTTTGTTTATTCAAGATACTTCTTCTTTGATTAAGACTAATGAAGCTCAAGGTTTTTTTATTGGTAAAATGGAACATTTGGGTAAAGAAACAATCAATGATATTTCAATGATTGTAGACAAAATGATTGGTGAGGAAAAATGACCAAGAAGATTATGATTGTTGATGATACGAAAGATACGGTTGGAATGGTTAAAAAGCTTCTTGAATCTGAGGGTTATGAGACGATGGATGCTTATAACGGTAAGGATGCTTTGGATTTGCTTAAGACGGTCAAGCAGAAACCCGATCTGCTGCTTTTGGATATGTTTATGCCCGAGATGAGTGGCAGAGAGGTCTGTGAGAGAATCAGAAAAGATGATGAGTTGAAAGATATCAAGATTGCCTTTTTTACGGTTGCTGCCTTTCGAGAACAGGGTAAGCAGATGCTTAAGGATTTAAATGTTTCAGATTATATCACTAAGCCTTTTGATATTGATGATGTGTTGAAAAGAGTGCAAAAAGTGTTGAAAGAGTGAACGCTTTTTTGCTTTTGACTTTTCTTTTTAGACTTTTTTGGATTATGCTGTGGAAAAATATATATCTCAAATAAATATACAACACTTAAGTAATGTTTCAGCATTACGAATGTAGCTATTTGAATCTATGGGCATAAAGGATGAGATATGTGGTGGTTTTTAATGAGAGATGAACCAGACATTGTCAAAGAGTTGAGAGGGGTTGAACGTCTTGGTGCGTTGCAGAGTAAAGTGCAGAGCGATTATGAGGAATTAGAGGTGCCGGAGGAATCACCTGAAAGTATTTCCGGTAAGACAGTTGGATTTGCTGATGATTATGTTGAAGGGGACAAAGGAACAGATACCGCTAGTGGCGAAAACATCGGGGTGGGCTCCCCGAAGATGGAAAATAAGTATCGTTTAATCGCTGAGAATACAAGTGATTTAATTTGCACAACGACTTTTTCATTGAAACCAATCTATACCTACGTTAGCCCTTCATACAAGAAGATTCTTGGATATGAACCAGAAGAGATGATTGGTAAGAATAGTTATGATTTCATACATCCTGATGATACAAAGAATATAACTCCCATCCTAAAAAAATATCTTTCGATGAAGATTAATAAACTTTTAACTAGGGCCAAGCAGAATCCAGTTGAAAAGTTTGAAAATCGTGTGATAGATAAATCTGGAAATTGGCATTACGTGGAGAATACTGCAAACATTATAGGTAAAGAGATACTCATTGTTTCAAAAGATGTCACCGAGCGGAAGAAAGCAGAAGAAGAATTAAATAAATATCATATACATCTTGAGGAATTAGTTGATGAACGTACGTCTAAATTGCAACAAGAAATCATTGAGCGCAAGCAGGTAGAAGAGGTACTGCAGGAGAGTGAAGCGAAGTATCGGGACCTGCTTGAAAATGCCAACGACATTATTCAGAGTGTCACGCCAGATGGTCATTTTGTGTATGTTAACCGTGCTTGGCGAGATAACTTTGGGTATATTGAGGGAGAAATCGCCGACCTTTCGCTATTTGACATTATTCATCCGGATAGTCAGGCACACTGCATGGAGATGTTCCAGCGTGTGATGTCTGGAGAGAAGGTTGATAACGTTGAAGCCATGTTCGTTGCCAAGGACGGTAAGGAAATTTCGGTTGAGGGGAACGTCAACTGCAAATTCGTAGATGGGAAGCCAGTTTACACCCGATGCATCTTCCGCGACATCACCGAGAGTAAGACGATCAAGGAGAAATTAGAAAGGTCCGAAGAAAAATACAGGACAACATTTGAACATACAGGCTCTGCAATGGCAATTTTGGAAGAAGATACTGTCATTTCACTTGCCAACTCTCAATTTGAACAATTAACAGGATATCCAAAAGAGGAAATTGAAGGGAAGAGTTGGACAAAGTTTGTTCATCCGGATGATGTAAAAGTAATGCTTGAACGTCATAAAGTCCGTAGAGTAAATCCAGAAGGAGTTATTACGGAATATGAATTCAGGGCGTTGCGTAAAGACGGAGATATTCGTAATGCAATGATCGAAGTTACCATGATTCCCAAAACGAAAAAGTCAGTTGTTTCTCTTATAGACATCACCGAGCGGAAGAAGGCAGATGAGGCGCTTAAGGAAAGCGAAGGTAAATACAGAGCTTTAATTGAGGCAACAGACACTGGCTTTGTAATCCTTGATGCGAAGGGTAATGTATTGGATGCGAACGATGAATACGTCCGCCTGACAGGGCATAAAGTACGGAAAGACATTTTAGGCAGATGTGTAGTAGAATGGACAGCCGAGTACGATAAAGAAAGAAATGCAAAAGAGGTAAAAAAATGTTTTGAACAGGGCGTTATGAGAAACTTGGAGATTGACTATGTAGATAAAGCCGGCAAAGTTACTTCAATAGAAATTAATGCTACCGCTGTTAAAACAAAAGAAGGAACAATAGTGATAACTTTATGCCGTGACATCACCGAGCGCAAGCAGGCAGACGAAGCATTGCAGGGTGTAACGGAAAAACTTGAAAGAAAAGTCGATGAGCTTCAACGATACAAGAAAGTTACTGTTGGTAGAGAGTTGAAGATGAGGGAATTGAAGAAAAGGATTGAAGACTTAGAAGGAAGTGTGAAAAAATGAAAGAAGAAGATGGAGAAATCCGGGTGGGGGAAAGTAGATTCTATCTTGGTGAAGATAATATCATTTATGAAACTATTGTTGGAGATTTTGACGAACAGAACGCGCTTGGAGCAAGAGAGGCTATTTATAAATTAGCTGATAAGGCTAACGAGAGAACAAAAATGCTTATTGATCTTGATGAAGCTGGAAATCAATCATATGAAGCAAGAAAAATTGTACAGGAATTGTTCGATACAGAAGTATGTGGGAAAATTGCCCTATTTGGATTGCATCCAGTTGCAAGGGTTACTGCATCTTTTGTTATAGGAGCTTCTAAAAAGAAAGATATATGTTTTTTCAAGACGATGGAGGGGGCTCTTGCATGGCTTAAGGAGGAATAAAACAATGATGGAAGATCAAAATGAAAAATATAAAGTTTGGTGGGATGAAAAAGAAGGCATTATTAGATGCAAATATCTTGGAGATTTTATTGAGGAAGATGCCAAAAAATACTTCTCAGCAGTTGTTAAGATTGCCGAAAATGAGCCAGGTAAAGCTTTAATATTAAACGATATGACTAAGGCAGGAACAGCATCTTCTGGCGCGAGAAAACAATTTGCAGAGCTAATGAAATCAGATAGGTTTGCAAAGCATGCGTTTTGGGGAGCAAACATTACAACACGTGTCGCTCTTTCATTTGTAGTGGCTTTTTCTAAAGTAAAGAATGTCAAAATCTTCGACACTGAAGAAAAAGCACTGTGGTGGCTAAAGGAGGGATAATATTATGATAACGAATAACCATAAACATAAAACCTGGTGGGGCAGGGAGTGATAAAATTAGAGTCTTTGAAACCGAAGAAGAGATAATCCTGTGGCTGAAAAATTAACCGTCAAATTTGTTAAGGAGAAAGGCAAGTAATGTCAAAATCAGAACTCGAACAATACAAACAATATGCCTCTACTCGTCTAAGTCAAATAATACCTATGTTACAAAGATATGCTATGGGTGATTTTTCCGAAAACATCGAAATACCAGAAAAAGAAGACGAGTTTACTGGGATATTAGTAGGATTAAACCTAATGTTGGATGATATCAGAGAATTGATTAAAGCAGAAACTGACAGGGCATTTAGATTCTCGACTAAAGTGGACGAAATAATAGATACGATTCAGACAGCAGCAAGGGGGGATTATTCTGCCCATGTTAAGCTTTCAGGCAAGAATGATGAACTTGATGCACTTGCCATGGGCATAAACATGACGATCGAAGACGTCGG
The DNA here is from genome assembly GCA_030609445.1 of Thermoplasmatota archaeon. GTDB lineage: Archaea > Thermoplasmatota > E2 > DHVEG-1 > DHVEG-1 > JAUWYM01. The sequence continues at coordinate 4,398 of JAUWCF010000067.1, forward strand.
AGAGAGTATTAAAGAAGTTGAAAGAAACAAAGAGTTGTTACAGGAAAAAATTAAAGATTTAGAAAAAAGTGATTTAGCAGCGCTTAATATCATGGAAGATTTACATGAAACTGCTGAACGACTAGAAAAAACGCAAGCGGTTATTCAACAAAAAAATATCGAACTTGAGAAGCTAAGCAGCCTAAAATCAGCTTTTCTGAACATTACTTCTCATGAGCTACGTACGCCGATGTCTTCGGTTAAAGGATACATTCAGATGCTGTTGAAGCAGAAACTCGGAGAGATTAATAAGGACCAAAAGAGTGCTCTTGAAGTAGTTCATAGGAATGCTAATCGTTTGGATCGCCTTATTCAGGATATTTTGGATGTTTCTCGTCTTGAATCTGGTACGATGAAGTTTATCCCCAAGGATGCTAACGTTGGGAGATTGGTATGTGAAACCGCTGAGACGATGATGTATTCTGCAGCTCTAAAAGACATCAAACTGAATACCGAGATTGGAAAGGGGATACCAGATCTTTTTATCGATCAAGAGCGGATTAAACAAGTAATTATTAATCTTACAAATAACGCGATAAAGTTCTCACCTGACAAATCTATTATTAATATAAAAGCGAAGAACGAACAAGACAATGTTTTGTTTGAGGTTGAGGATTTCGGACGGGGTATACCTAAGGATAAACAGGATAAGGTTTTTGAGACGTTTTATCAAGTAGATTCAGGAACAGATATAAAATTTGGCGGTGCAGGTCTCGGTCTTGCTATATCACGTGGCATTGTTATTGCCCATGGTGGTAAGGTTTGGGTTGAGAGTGAAGGTAAACCTGGTAAAGGTAGCACGTTTAAATTTACACTTCCTGTTAAATCTGTTAAAGATATTGAAGGGAGATTCAAAGCGATAGACATATTTGGATTGAAAAACAATAAATGAAAGCAGAAACTATTTATAAAAACAAACATTACTAGAGCATTACAAGGTGGGGGAGAAAATGACTAAGGTAATGGTTGTTGATGATGAACCTGACCTTAGAGAAATGGTCGGTATTCTGATTAGTAAAGAGGGTTTTGAAACAGATCTGGCCAAGGATGGTTCAGATTTCCTTGAAAAAATCGATAGTTTTAATCCTGATATTGTCACGCTTGATGTGATGATGCCTGGGCTGACAACAAGTGAGATACTTAAAAAACTTAAGGAGAAGAAGAGTAACCCTAAAATCATATTGTTGACAGTTGTACGGTACTCCGAGGAGGAAAAAAGGAAGATATTTGAAATGGGGAACATAGTGGATTATGTCACAAAACCTTTTGAGCTTGATGATTTTATGGATGCCGTTAAAAAACACATGTAATGCTATTTCTTTAAAAAACCAATCCCACGCCATTTGTAGTTTTTGTGTGGAGGAGAAAAAGAGGTTGAAAAACGAGATCAAGACAAAAAACTGGATATGGATATTATAATGTAGGTTTGTCGTTCTATCTATTTGCTCTTCTTTTTAGTTAAGCATATTTCAATTGAAGATACATTCGATGTTCTACCTTCCTCCTCATTGGTAATGATCTCAGTACTAATTTTTATGTCCTTTACTTTCGCATCTGTAACAAACCTGTTTCTCACAATTTCCGCAGCATCTACCGCCGTACTTATTGATCTACCTCTCGCCTTTATTACAACCTCATCCGAACCACTAGTGCTAAACTGTGTTACCACTGCAAGCACATAACTCATCGGGGGTTTCCTTCCAACATATATTACGTTTTCATCATTTCTTCTTTTTTCA
>JAUWCF010000024.1 GCA_030609445.1 Thermoplasmatota archaeon
CAAGTGGACGGGCTTTGTTAAATGTTGCATTTTCTGATGGAAACAACTATATTGAATATTTAAAAAATTGTGATAAGATAGATACTATTAATATCGCTGGTAGTCTTCGGAGGATGAAAGAAACCATTGGTGATGTTGATATTCTTGCATCATCGAATCACCCCAATATCGTTATGGAATATTTTATCAAGTATCCTGATGTCGATCGAGTGCTGCTTAAGGGTAGTACGAAAACAAGTGTGATTCTTTATGATAATTTACAGGTTGACCTGCGTGTAGTAAAAAAAGAGAGTTATGGTGCGGCATTGCAGTATTTCACCGGATCAAAAGAACATAATGTTGCGATGCGTAGTCTTGCAATTAAAAAAGGTTTTAAACTAAATGAGTACGGTCTTTTTGATAAAGAAACAGAAACATATCTAGCGGGAAAAACAGAGGGGGAAATATACAACAAACTTGATCTTGACTATATTGAACCTGAGCTTCGTGAAAACAGTGGTGAAATTGAAGCAGCAAAAAAGAAACAACTGCCCAAACTTGTTGGATATGATGATATTCTTGGTGATTTTCATGTTCATTCGAATTGGAGTGATGGAAGCAACTCAATTGAAGAAATTGTACAGGTGGCAAAAAACTTTGGATATCGTTTTGTCTGTATCACAGATCATTCTCAGTCTCTAAGAGTTGCAAATGGGCTGTCTGAATCTCGTGTTGATAAAAAAATCAAAAAGATACAAGAGTTAAACAAAAAAAATTCTGATTTTAAGATTTATTGTGGTACTGAATGTGACATCAAAGCTGATGGAACAATGGATTACAGCAATAGCGTTCTGAAAAAATTTGATGTTGTCTATGCTGGGATACATACCTCATTTAAAATGGATAGACCAACTGCGACAAAAAGAATAGTTAAAGCTATGGAAAACGAATATGTTCATGCTGTTGCCCATCCGACTTGTCGTATGATTGGGAGAAGAGAACCATTTGACCTTGATATGGAAGAAATAATGGATGTCGCAAAAAAAACCGATACGTTTTTAGAAATCAATGCGTTTCCTGATCGTCTTGATTTAAAAGATACGCATGTAAAGCTTGCCAAAGAACGAGGGGTGAAGGTTGTTCTTGGTAGCGATGCACATTTTATTGCAAACCTTCCCTTTATGCGTTTTGGAATAGCAACAGCACGAAGAGGCTGGCTTGAAAAAAAAGACATCCTTAACACATATTCAACTCATGATATTGAAAAAATACTTGGAGTAAAATAATGAATAAAGCAGAAGCAAAAAAGGAGATAAAAAAGCTTCGTGATGAAATCAATCATCATAACTACAAGTATTATGTAAAAAATAATCCTGCTATTTCAGATTTTGAGTTTGATCAACTTCTTAAAAAACTAGAGTCTCTTGAGGAGAAGTATCCAGAACTTGTTACGTTGGATTCACCGACACAACGGGTTGGTGGAGAGCCACTTGATGGATTTACAACAGTTGAACATAAAGTTGCAATGCTTTCACTTGCTAATACCTATACGTATGATGAGTTGCGGGAGTTTGACGAGCGAGTGAAAAAAAACGTTGGTGATGCGGAATATGTTGTTGAACCAAAAATTGATGGTGCTGGTGTTGCGCTCCTCTATGAAAACGGCATATTTGTTCGTGGTGCAACACGCGGTGATGGAATACAAGGAGATGATATCACCTCCAATCTCAAAACCATTCGTAGTATTCCTTTACGGTTGATCGGAGTTAAGGTTAAAAATGTTGAAGTCCGTGGCGAAGTCTACTTCCCCAGCAAGGAGTTTGAAAGATATAATAAAGAGCAAGTAAAAAAAGGTGAAGCGGTATTTGCTAATCCTCGGAATGCTGCAGCAGGGTCATTACGTCAGCTTGACTCTCGAATTGTAGCATCAAGGCCTCTTAATATTTTTATCTATTTCATATCGTTTTCAGACAGAGATTATGTTACCCATGAAAAAGCAATTGCTGTTCTTAAGGATGTAGGTTTTCGAGTTAATCCACTTACAAAGAAGGTAAAGGATATTGAGGGAGCTATCAAGTATTGTCAGAAACTAGAGGAAAAACGTGAGACTCTTGATTATGAAATTGATGGTGCGGTCATTAAGGTAAATTTGTTTTCAAAACAAAAACAACTTGGAGAAACTTCTAAGCATCCACGCTGGGCAATTTCTTATAAGTTTGCTGCAAAACAAGCAACCACAAGGCTTAATGATATTGCAATTCAAGTTGGAAGAACAGGAACATTGACGCCTGTAGCAATTTTGGAACCTGTTCAAGTTGCAGGGGTTACAGTTTCTCGTGCAACATTACATAACTTTGATGAACTCAGACGAAAGGATGTTCGGATTGGAGATACAGTACTAATTGAACGCAGTGGAGATGTGATTCCGCAAGTAGTAAAAGCGATAATTGAGAAAAGATCAGGATCTGAAAAATCAAAAAGAATCCCGAAGAAATGCCCGATATGTGGTTCAGAAATAGTTCATACTGAAGGTGAGGTTGCAGTTCGATGTAAAAATCGTATGTGCCCTGCACGGCTGAAATGGCGGATAAAATATTTTGCCTCACGAGATGCAATGGATATTGATCATCTCGGTGGATCAACGGTTGATAAGCTCATTGAAAAAGGGTTTGTTGATAGCATTGCAGATCTCTACAGTCTAACACTGGAGGATATTCTCACCCTTGAAGGTTTTAAAGAGAAATCTGCTCAGAATCTTCTTGATTCCATTGAGAAAAGTAAAAGTCAAAGTTTGTCTCGGTTGATATATGGTCTTGGTATTAGGCATGTTGGTAAATATGCAGCGCAACTGCTTGCTGCAAAATATCCATCATTGGATCTTCTTTCAAAAGCAGATGTTGAAGAGTTAAAAGATATCTATGGTCTTGGTGAAAAAACTGTAGAAGCGGTTTGTACGTTTTTTGCAACAGAAGAAAACAGAGAGCTTATTGATAAGTTAAGAGCGGTCGGTGTTAAACTAAAGGAAGACGTTAAAACAGAATATCTGCTGCTTAAAGGAAAGAAATTTGTGTTTACTGGTGGTCTTAAGACACTTACTCGCCCTAAGGCATCTGATCTTATAAAAGAAAAAGGAGGTATTATCACTTCATCAGTTGGTGAAGATCTTGATTATATTGTGGTTGGTGAGAAACCTGGTTCGAAATATGGCAAAGCCAAAAAACTTGGAGTTACTCTGTTAAATGAGGAAGAATTTATTGAGTTAGTAGAGGAATAGGGAGAATATTGTTGTGGTAGAATGTAAAGTAGAAGAAAACAAGATGGATTGTAACTGCACCTATCCCTGTGATAAAAAAGGGATGTGTTGTGAATGTATTAGTTATCATTGGAGTCGAAATGAACTTCCAGCTTGTTTTTTTCCAGATGCTGTTGAACGGACCTATGATCGAAGTATTGAAAATTTTATTAGGGTTTATCAAGGAAAATAATAGAATAAATAGTATGGAGGGTTTTCCAAAACCCTCTATATGTTTGTTATGATACTCATAAGAAGCGACATATGTCCTGTCCTAACACAGAAAACGATATTATTTACAGTAAATATATACACCTAGCCGCTCTGTTCATCAAGTGTTCGTATCTTTTTTCTAACAATTGTTATTGATATCAAAACGAAGCTGAATGCTGCAGCAAGACCTGTTAGTGTTCCTATCATTTCAAAAGAAACAAGAAAATTATAGAAACCATGTACAAATATTGCAAGAGCAAAATAAGGAATTATACGTATAAATGATGCATGTTTCATAATTGTTTGCCCATAGCCGTATCCTGTCCATGCGGTTGCAGATGCATGTAGAAGACATCCACCAAAACTTCTCATAATGATTAGAATGAAAAAGACGAGTAATCCTTTTGAGAAAAAACTTGCTCCGTAAAGAAGATTTTCTGTTGCTGAAAAGCCAAGACCTGCAACAGCACCGTAGATGAGACCATCTTCTAGTTCATCGATTTCTTTTTTCACTGATTTTAACCGCAAAGCAAGAGGCTTGGTAAATTCTTCAGCAATAGGAGCAACTACTATAACTGTGAGAAGAGGAATCATACTGCTGTCATGTATCGAAACGGCAAGTGAAAAACCTAATATTACTTCTAAAATAACTGCAGCAATTACAGCAATACTTGCACCCCATAAAAAACATAAGAGTACGGGTTTCCATCTCTCACGATGATATTTTTCTGTGTTTCTAATCCACACCATATAAATAAGTGGAGGCAGAAATGACATGAATGCAAGAAGGATCCATTCAATCATAAATTAGGAAAACGAACTTGTTTTTATGTAGTTTTTCAAAGAAACATGGCGTTTAAGGTAATATTAAAACTTTGATGATGAAAAACAAAAGTAGGGATATATTTTTAAATCAGATGTTGTTTTTGACATTGGGGGAGTCTGGGTTAGGTATCCTGGTGTTTTATCCCATCCCTAGTTACTTTTTTTCCAGGCTTCTCTATTTCCAATTTTTTAGAAAATAATGGATTTACATCCTATAGTAATACTCACCGTTTTGTTTTTGTTGCCTATCCATATACGAATCAGTTTTGTTCACTCTTGGTCTATGTGTATCCTCATCTCTTCTAAATGTAATATCAACATCTTTTAGGAAACGATTCATCCCTTCATGTAGGCTATAGGGTCCTCTTGCTCTCCCATTTTTTCCAGATTCTCCATCAAATACAACTAGTGCGTCAGAGACCATATCAATGAAATATACGTCATGATCAACAACCATTGCTGATTTCCCAGATTTCTCAACCACTCGTCGGAGCATTCTTGATACAAGCATTCTTTGCTCGCTATCTAGATATGCAGAAGGTTCATCTATAAGAAAGATATCTGCTTCTTTTACAAGACATGATGCAATAGCAACTCGCTGCAGCTCCCCCCCAGAAAGCGTGTCAAGTTGTCTGTCTAAAAGATACTTCAGATGCATTGGTTCGTAGACTTCTGCTTTCAAAAAAGAAGAAGTAAACAACTCCTGAGATGTTTTTTCAAAAAACTCACGAACGGATCCTTCATATTCAGGGGAGATATATTGAGGTTTATAACTTATTTTTAGATCAAAATCTATAGCGCCTTCGGTTGGTTTTGTAACACCTGCCAGCATTTTCACAAACGTTGTTTTTCCAATGGCGTTAGGGCCAACAATACCTATAATCTCTCCTTGTCTAATAATGCCTCGTTCAACTTCAAGAGTAAATTCCTTAAATGCTTTTGTAAGATTATCATATGAGATAAGGATGTTCATTTCTTGACGTTGCTTAGGAGGATGGGCAAAAAACTCAATTTTTTCTGCAAAACGAAGGTTTTCCTCTTTAAGATACCCTGAAAGATACGTATTTATTGAATGCCGTACACTGCGCGGGAATGTAACAACACCATAGGCACCCTCGGTGCCATACATGATATGGACGTTATCGCATAAAAAATCTAGAACGGCGAGATCATGTTCGACAACAATGACTTTTTTTTCTTGAGAAAGTTCTCTAATGATTCTTGCCACCTTTAACCGTTGGAAAATGTCAAGATACGATGTTGGTTCATCAAAAAAATAGAGATCCACATCTTTAATTAGTGAGGCTGCAATTGAGACAAGCTGCAGCTCTCCACCTGAAATTGTCCCTTTTTCTATTTCTTTATCAAGAACTCCTTCTATTCCTAATTTTTCAACGATGGCATCAAAATTTCCTGAGTTATCTGCTTTTTTAAGTACATCTCTTATTTCTCCTTTTATAATCTTTGGTAATCTATCAACATATTGAGGTTTTAAGACACAGGATATTTTGTTGTCTGCAATTCCTTTGAAATGTTCGAATAATTCTGTTCCAGAATAATATTCAAGAACGGCATCCCAGGAGGATTTTTCTTCATATTTACCTAGATTAGGTGTAACCTGTCCGGAAAGTATCTTTATTGCTGTTGTTTTTCCAATCCCATTCTGACCAAGAATCCCGATGCAGGTTCCTTTTTTAGGAATTGGTAATCTAAAAAGTCGAAACTCGTTTTTTCCAAACTGATGAACCAGGTCCTCTTTTAGTTCTTCTGCAAGGCCAATTATTTTTATTGCGTCAAATGGACATTTATTAATGCAAATGCCACAACCAACACATAATTCTTCAGAGATTACAGGTTTTCCATCTTCTCCTTTAATGATGGTTTCATCTCCAGCTCGTACTCTAGGGCAGAATTTTATACACTCTAAGGCACATCTTTTTGGTTTGCATCTATCTTTTAACAGTACTGCGATACGCATATTTTAAAAAACGAGAAGATAAGGGTTATTTAAAATGTTTTTCTTTTATATCTTAGCGTAGACATTATCCATGTTTAGTTTGTATAATACTTCATACAAACGCTCGTTATCAAAATCACCTTCAATTTTTTCTAATATGTCATGTGTTTTAAAGAAAATATCCCATTCTTCGGGGACGCCGTTTAGTGTTTTGTGTATTGCACATTGAAATATGTGTTTGCAAATAAGTACTCCATCTTCAAATGTTAATAATTCTTCTACCATAAATATATATCCCCCATTATAAAATCATTTCATTAATTAGAATAAGGTATTTATTTATAAATCTTTTTATAATAAATTCAATATATATTATGATATACTGTTTTTAGATAAGGTTATCTCTACAATACTTTCTCATCGAGCACGCCCTACATTTACCAGGATCACTATGATTCAGCTCTACCTCTCCATGATGTAATGAGTTCCTCATCGTTGTAATTGCTGATTCCAATTCAAACCTTAATTTCGGATCAAACGGTATTTTAAAATCTGAGTCATTATATACAAGTCTACCATACGGAACAAAATCCCCGTAAGTCTCTTCTAAAAGTTGACAATACGTTGCAAGCTGCAGTACATGATTTTGCCATGGCATATGATGCGATCCTGACTTCAACTCAATTGGAATATACTTACCATTTTCAATAATTACATAATCAGGTTTTCCCGTGGTTCTATACCGTTTTGAAAAATATGGTTTAGCAGGAATATTCAAATCAGAATACGTAATTTTTCCTTTTGGAATTCTATATTGTTTCTTCTTATAAATTACATTATTATGTATCTTTTTTGAGATGATAAGAAAAAAAACAGCTGATGCAAACAAGGCAATATTAACAATCAACATAAATTCTATAGAATCACCTCGTAGAAAATACCAATAATTGCAGCAATTAAAAACAGACAACCAGCCAGAGCATACCTTCTTGAACGTTTCATCTCATCTTGAATGCTATCAATTGCAATGCCAAGATCAACATGGGTTTTTTTACCTACCTCAAGTAAAGGCGAATCTGGTTCATATCCACATCTCTGCAGATACCAGGCAATGGAACAATACATATATTGACCAATTTCAGATGCACGGATAACATCGTTTCTGTTGAGTTGCGTCTGTCTGTTCCTCGCCATCAACTGGAGGAGATGCAGTAGTACCTATTTATGCATTCTTTGCAGTTGGCTGAAAGTAAAAAAATCAGCAGCCATATAAGAAGCAATAATAATTATGGAGATGAGAAATATGAAAGTCGATTTAAACGAAATACTCCGAGAACTTTCAGAAATGTATGATGAGGATAGTTTCGATACATATGTCACTCTTTATCTTAAAAAAGATGCGTTAGATCAAAAATTTTTAGAAAGAAGAGAAAAAGCATGCAGGTCTCTTCTCAAAGGAGACGAAAAAAAAAATTTTACAGATACTATGGAGTCAATCAGAGAGTTTATTAAGAAAAATGTTTCTGCAAATATCGCAATTTTCGCCTCTCATAAATATAACGTTCTAAAAACTGTATCACTGCCTGTTGAGATAGATAATTCACTTATTGTTGACTCCTCACCATATATTCGTCCTCTCGCACGAATTCAGGACGAATGGGAGTCATTTACACTTGTGCTTCTTAGTTCAAATTATGCAAAAATATATTCACTTTCACTAGGTGAGATAGAGTATGAAAAAAATCTTTCAAAAGACATCATGAATAGACATAAAAAAGGTGGATGTTCCCAAGCACGTTTCCAAAGGTTGAGGAAGGGCGCGATCCATGCGTTTTTAACTGAAGTTGTAGAAGCGCTTGAAAAAATTGCAGACAAACGGATTGTTCTCGCAGGGCCAGGTACTTCAAAAATACAGTTTAGAGATATGCTTCCAAAATATCTTGCGGAAAGAATTGTTGATGTCATTGACATAAGTATTGATGATGAAAAAGAACTGTTGAAAGAATCTGTTCGTCTTATTTCTGAACGGGAAGAAAAAAAAAGCCGTGAAGCAGTACAGCAACTCAAGGAGGAAATCCTCAAAGATGGTCTTGTAGCTTATGGAGCGGAGGAGACGTTGCAGGCGGTGAAAAATGGGCAGGTTGAACTACTTATTGTTGAAAAAGATTATAAAATAAAAGGATGGATTTGTGAGAATTGTCAGATAGTTAAAGAAGGTTCTGTAAAAGAATGCCCGTATTGCGGGGGCTCTGTTTCTGAAGTGGATGTTATAGAAGAGATTTTAGAGTTTGCAGAAAGAACAGATGCGGATGTTGAATTTACCGATGATGAAGAAATCACTGATCTTGGCCATATTGGTGCGATTCTTCGATATAAGTAACTCTTTCACAAAACGTATTTAAAATCTCAAAAGATGAGGCTTTTTAGGAGTACAGTTATGACGTATAGAATAGGAATTAGACGGGAAGATAAAAACAAGTGGGAACGACGTGTTCCATTAATTCCAGAGCATGTCAAAGAATTCAAGGAAAAATATGGTGTTGAAACAGTGATTCAACCATCTAAAATACGGGTGTATTCTGATGATGAATATAATGATGTAGGAGCTGTTGTCAAAGAGGATATGTCAACTTGTCCAATTGTTTTTGCAGTAAAGGAAATGCCGATACATCTTTTTGAAAAAAACAAAGCCTATGTGTTTTTCTCTCATACTACCAAAGGTCAGAAATACAATATGCCTATGCTTAAGAAAATGATGGATCTTGGATGTACCCTCATTGATTATGAAAAAATCGTTAATGAACGTGGTTTTCGTTTGGTGTTTTTTGGTCGATATGCTGGTCTTGCAGGAATGGTTGATACGTTGTGGGCTTTTGGACAACGATTAAAATCAAAAGGTATAGATTCGCCGTTTAACGAGATAAAACAAACAATCAATTATCAGAATCATCTCCCTGAAATCAAAGAACATTTACGTTCAGTTGGAGAAAAAATCAAGCAGAATAAAATTCCTAAATCTGTTACGCCTGTTATCGTTGGATTTGCTGGGTATGGTAATGTATCAAAGGGTGCACAGGAAATTCTTGATGTTTTACCTGTAGAGATGATTTCTCCAGATGAAATTAATAAAGTATATGAA
>JAUWCF010000202.1 GCA_030609445.1 Thermoplasmatota archaeon
AGGTAAAATAAAGATTAAAACATACAAAATACCAAGGATAAAAAAATTTAGGAGACATATAAAATGAAAAAAATATTGATAGGAATTTTTGCATTATGCATAGCTGCGACTAGTGTAACTGGGATGATAACACATTTGGAGACTGCAGATACATTAAACAATCCGCCAGATTGCCCAATTCATGTTACAATAATAAATGAGAATGGAGGTCGTGTAAGCTGGTCGCATTCTGGGAATAATCTCATTGCATTTGACAAAAGGGGTACAGATGATTATTTCGATGTTTATACTATGAATCCAGATGGGTCAAACGAGATATGTTTAGCTGGCGATCATCCAGGGCTTCCAAGAAAACACATGGGTAACCCTGAATGGCATCCCACTGGCGAATACATTGTATTTCAAGCTGAAAAGAAAAACCATCCATACATTAACCCATCTTTTACAGCCCCCGGCATTGGATATTACAACGACCTCTGGGTTATGACAAGTGATGGTGAGAACGTATGGCAGTTAACCGATTTGACGACAACTCATATAACCTCTGTTTTACATCCTCAATTCTCCCATGACGGCTCAAAATTGTTGTGGAGTGAAACTATTTCCCATCAAGTAATGGCACTTAAAATCGCTGATTTTGTGGCCGATGGCAACGGTCCGCATCTAGAAAATATTGTAACGTATCAGCCTGGCGATATTCCTCGCTTCTATGAAAGCCATGGATTTTCACCTGATGATAAAACAATTATTTTTACTGCATCTATTGAAACTGGTATGCATTGGACAGGTATGGATATCTATACTCTGAATCTCGAGACCATGGAGTTGGAAAGGCTTACTTCAACCTTGGATGAATGGGATGAACATGCCCATTATTCGCCAGATGGAAAAAAGATCGTTTGGATATCAAGTATCGGTTATCCATTCGACCCTGAGAAGATAAGGGATCTCAGGACCGATTTATGGATGATGGATGCTGATGGCTCCAATAAGACAAGACTTACCTATTTCAATGAACCAGGTCACCCAGAATATAATGGCATGCAAACCGTAGTTGGCGATTGCAGCTGGAGCCCAGATGGGACAAAACTTGTATTAAAACTCCAGTTGTACCATGGACTAAAAGAAAACATCCTGATTTCAATAATAGAATTTGATGAGGATAAACCCTATTTATTTATTGAAAAACCAGTGTTAGGGCATTCATATATTTTTGATAGACAGTTCAGAAAAATAATGTCTCATAAATGTAGGCTATTCGGCAAACTAACCGTTGAAGTAGATGCATATGATGAAAATGGTACAGACAGGGTTGAATTCTTTGTTGATAATGTTCTGAGAAGTACTGATACCGAATCACCTTTTGAATGGACTTGGAAGGGATTTGCTATAGGAAAACATACCATAAAAGCAGTGGCATATGACACTGAGGGAAATTATGCAATTGATGACATTACCGTGCGGAGGTTCTTTTAAAATTATAGGAGATGATATGAATTGAGGAAAATATTAATTACATTGGCAATATGTTTTTTGTTAGTTGGTGTGCCATTATCAACTGCAATATTCATACAAAAGATAAATAATTCACCAGATCTCATCATTTCTAGAATTAATCCAGACAATGGAAAAAATTCGATAGCTATTGAAATGATTAAAGAAGGAGGCTATCGTGTTGATTGGTCACATAATCTAGACAGGATAGCATTTGATCAACAAGAAGCAGATGGATATTACGACATTTACACAATGAATCCAGACGGAACAGACGAAAAATGTCTTACAGATAACTCAAATCTTCCACATGGCCATAAAGGATGTGCTGAATGGCATCCATCAGGAGAGTATCTAGTTTTTACATGTGAAAAAGAAAGAT
>JAUWCF010000208.1 GCA_030609445.1 Thermoplasmatota archaeon
ACGTGTTTTTACAAATCGACTGTTTTAACTCATCAAGTTTTACAACCCCATATTCATCAACAGGCAGATATTTAACTTCAAATCCTTCGTCCTCTAAATGTTTACAGGTCTGCAGTACCGCAGGATGTTCAACTTCAGACGTGATGATATGCGGCCCCTTTGAACCCTTTTTATCTTTATTACTATATGCAACTCCTTTGATTGCAATATTATCTGCCTCAGTTCCTCCAGCAGTAAAGATAATCTCATCTTCTTTTGCATTCAACAGATCCGCAACTTTTCGTCTTGATAAATCAACGGCATCATGTGCTTCCCTCCCAAACAAATGAATCGAAGAAGGATTTCCGTAATATTTAGAAAAATAAGGAAGCATCGCATCTATTACTTCATCATCGACTTTTGAGGTGGATGAATGATCCATAAAAACTTTTTTCATTTTAATCGCCTCGCCCTATATCCATCATTTTCTGCAAAGGCATCTTTGCCTTCTGCATAACATCTTCAGATAACTCTATTTTTGGTTCTAAACTCTCCATGCTTTTTAATACTTTTTGCAACGTAATCTTTTTCATACTTGGACAAACAGCTGATACAAGGGAATAAAATGTTTTTTTAGGATTTTCTTTTTTTAACCGATAACACATATCTTTCTCTGTTCCAATAATGAATTCTTTTGTCTCTGACTCTTTTGAGTAACGAACCATACCACTTGTGGAAAACACATGATCTGCGAGATCGATAATTCCTGGTCTGCATTCAGGATGAACCAGTATCTCTGCATGAGGATGTTTCTTTTTGATACTGAGAATTTCTTCTTTTTGAATGTTATGATGCGTTGGGCAGATACCAGGCCATAAAATCATTTCTTTCTCAGGTACAAAACGTTGAACATATAACCCAAGGTTTCTATCAGGGACAAATATTATTTTTTCTGCAGAACTCGCTCTTACAACCTTTTCACCATTGGCTGATGTGCAACAGATATCAGTAATTGCCTTCACTTCAGCAGTCGTGTTGATATAGGAGACAACCTCAGCATCAGGATTGTCTTTTATCAACCAGCCAAGACTCTCCGCATCCACCATGCCCGCCATAGGACATTTCGCATCCATATCAGGATGCATCACATTTTTATTAGGATTCAAAATCTTAGCTGACTGCGCCATGAAATCCACACCGCAAAACACAATATTTTCTGCATCTGCCCTAGTTGCTTTTAACGCAAGATCTAAAGAATCACCAAGAAAATCAGCGATATCCTGAACTTCAGGAATCTGATAGTTATGAGCAAGAATTACAATATTGTTTTTTTCTTTTAGGTTTGTTATCTTACGTTTGATTTCTTTACGGTCCATATGATAAAACCACTATTATTTTCTTGTCCTGAATAACAATATTAGACATAAAGATTGCCCTCATCGATTTTTATTTTACAAAGGCAAATCTATTTGTTACTCCGAGAACAAAGCAGTTTAACGAGTTTCAACAGAAGTAATTTTCTCCAGTAGATAGTTAATATTCACTAACCGCAGTAGAGGAATATATCCTCTATTCTCCATTCTTTAGTTATCAATTCTAATTTAAAAGACTTTTGATTACCATTTATAAATCATATATCTTTTTATAGAAGTATCTGGAACATGAATAATATCTAATAGCATAACTTACGAAGTTTGGTCTATAACATTTATATACTATGCTATCCTATAGAAGTAGCGGGGAAAAAGGATTTGATACATAAAAGCCT
>JAUWCF010000058.1 GCA_030609445.1 Thermoplasmatota archaeon
ATTGAAGTTGTTCATCTTTGTAACCAACACTTTTTGCAAGTTTCGCCATCTCGTCTTTCACTGATTCGTACTTTGCTTTATCATACGGTGGCTTTGTATCATCCATTTTATTAATTGCAACAATCAACTGTTTGACACCAAGGGTTCTTGCGAGAAACATGTGTTCTTTTGTCTGAGCCATAATACCCTCTGGACCTGCAACAACAAGAATTGCAGCATCAGCCTGTGACGTTCCGGTGATCATATTTTTTACAAAGTCTCTGTGACCTGGAGCATCTATGATTGTAATATAGTATTTATCTGTATCAAATCGTTTATGGGCAACATCAATTGTTACTCCTCTTTCCCGCTCTTCTTTTAAGTTATCAAAGATCCATGCGAGAGCGAAACTTTCTTTTCCTTTTGCTTTTGCTTCTTCTTTATACTTATCGAGCATGTGCTGAGGGAACTGCCCGGTCTGAAGCAATATCTGTCCGACTAACGTGGATTTCCCGTGATCGACATGACCGATAATTACCATATTCATGTGTGGTTTATCTGCCATAATTTTACCTCCATTTAACTACATTTCAATTTAGTATTTATTTCTTTCCCATTCTTTAGGGTTTGATAGCGTATACCCTTCTTATTTATAAGATTTACCTAGAGACAAATGATGAGCTGTAGATCATAAATTTTGTTTTTGCTTTTCATCAATTACCTTCTGAAGCCTCTGCATAAACTGTGTTGTAAGACGAGTAAGAGAAGATTCATCGTCTGCTTCAGCAGTAAGTCTAATGATCGGGCCTGTATTGGACTGTCGTATAAGAACCCAACCGTCATCAAGAGTAACTCGAATACCATCTAAAACACTAGTGTTGTCAAACTCCCGGGTCAGCTCGCTTTTTAATGTTTCTATAACGTTAGTTTTAATGTCATCTGGGCAGTCTATTTCTTCTCGTGCAGTTGGGTACATGGGAAGTTCGTCAACAAGTTCACTAAGTGTTTTTTCATTGTCTTGTAGGACCTCAGCCATCTTTAGAGGTACAACAATTGCATCATCAAACAAGAAATATTCTGGTAAGATAATATGACCTGATGATTCAATTCCTATACACGCGTTTTCTTTCTTACCTTCAAGTGTTAGAAAGGTGTGCCCAACACGGATCTGTTTGACGTTAAATCCAAGTGGTTCCAACTGTTCTCGTACTGCCTTAGAAACTTCTACATTAACAATGACAGTTCGGTTCTTATCAGCGATCCCAAACTTACTCAAAATAATTCCCGTCTGATCTGCCGGCAATACTCTGCCTGTGTTATCAACAATTACTGCTCGGTCTCCATCACCATCAAATGCGACCCCGAAATCACATTGTTGATCCTGCACAGTATTTACAAGTACACTAAGGTTCTTCGCCTTTGGTTCAGAAGGACGCTTTGAAAATAATGGATCTGGATCGCAAAATACAGGAACAAACTCTAAACCTAAGGATTTGAAAACATCTGGTGCTGAAAGCGTCATACTTGCACCACCACAATCAACAGCTACCTTGATAGGTTTTTTAAAGTTAAATTTTGAGAGGAAAAAATCTTTGTATTTTGTTTGTACATCAATTGTTTTAACGGCACCAACTGTTCTCCAGTCAGCTGTTTCAAATTCATCATCAAGTGTAAAATCTCGAATTTTTTCAAGTGCTTCAACAGGAAGACCAACGCCATCGCCATAGTAAAACTTGATGCCGTTCCATTCAGGAGGTAAATGACTTGCTGTCACAAACGCAATAAGAGCATGATTGGATTTCCACCCGGCAAATAAGGTTTGTCCAAACGCTGAAGTTCCGGTATATTGCACTTCAACTCCAGTCGATGACACACCGGAGATAAACGAATAAACTAACGATGGACTTGATTGACGAATGTCGTCACCTACAGTTAGATTTTTTCCATTAATAACTTTTTTCACATAAGTTCCTGCAGCCTGCCCAATCTTATAGAACAGCTCTGGAGAAATATCGTCTTGATAGATTCCTCTAATATCATAGGCTCTGAAAATATGTGGAGAAATATCTTTTTGCATACACCGCAATTACAGGTGTGTTATAAAAATCTGATTGACAACCCTTTGTCAGAAATATTTATATGCCAATTAGTATACTACATATTGGAGGGCGAAAATATGAAGAAAAAAATAGTGGGGATTTTAGTATGTATGCTGATGGTCTTGCCAGTTTTAACAATGACCGTCGCTGCAGAGAAAACGCAACGTATTATTGTAGTTGGAAAAATTACTGATCTTGTTGTAGAAGAAGATGCTGTTTCCTGGACAAATATCAGAGTTCGATCCCGTTTTACCGAATTTAATGACGGGACCCGCACCATTGGTATTGCTTGGGCATACGACGGAACAAGTGAGTTTTCAACAGATGAATACAAGATTCGTGGGATTATAAGACCAAATTTTATATGTTTAATCATTACAACTATTTAAAAATTGTAACGATTACACTAGTCTTCTGAATACACCGCAATTACAGGCCGGTGTGAAAATCTGATTGAAAATAGATTTGTTAAGTTATTTGGTCAATTTTCTCAGGAATTTATTTAGCGATGAATTACGTGCCTTATAGAGTCGTTCCTCTTCAAGTTCCTCCATTTTAGCAAGCTTATCACCTTCGAATCCTTCTTCTGATTTTGTTTTTAATTCCTCAAGCTCGCCAGAATCCAGCCAAACACCGCCGCAAGTAAGACAGACATCAACCTCGATCTCATCAGCTTTTTCAATATCCATAAGATTACCGCATTGAGGACAAATCATAGGGCTGCTGCTCTTTACTCCAATATGTTTTGTCAAATAATTTGACAGTTTTCTATCTTTTAAAAGTTTTTCAAGTTCTCCTTTATCTAGCCATATGCCATTGCATTTTGGGCAAACATCAATAATAATATTTGGGCCAAACGTTTCAACTTCTTCTTTATTCATTTCGACCCAGCATTTATGGCATTCATATTTCCTTTCAGATGATACTTTTTTAGATACCATAAGTCCAACATTGTATGTTTATTATTTAATGCTTTACTGTTTGGAAACTGCAAAATGTGTTTTAAGTGTTTTATTCCCCGATAACGTTACCTATCTGTTTCTTCGGATAACCTTCAGGAATGGGTTGATTCCAAACAACTATATTTTCCAATGTACTGTTTTGTTTTACAGTTTCATTATCTCCCACAACCGTATTTGTGAGAATTGAATGATCAGATATCTTGCTGTTTTCTCCGACTACGCAATTTGTAAGAGAAACATTTTTTCCAATTATTGCATTATTAAAAACAATGGATGAAATAATGTGTGAATCTTCTCCGAGAAGTACGTTATCACCAATTGAAGAGTTGGTTAATCGCCCGTTAATCTTGCAGTTATCTCCAGTAAAATTCTCGATATTTTGTTTTTTCAAAAGAAACATATGAACATCAATATAACTTCTAATACGCCCGACATCAATCCAATATCCTTTAAATTCAAACCCAAAAAATTTTCCTGTGCCATTAATAATTTGAGGAAATATCTCTTTTTCCATCGAAACAAGACGTCCTTTTTCTATGTAATCTAAAACATCATATTCTAAAAAATATGCGCCTGCATTGATGAGATCAGATGGGGCATCTTCGGGTTTTGGTTTTTCGACAAAATCAATAACATTACCATCCTTTTGTATATCGACAACACCAAATTCAGAGACGTTTTTAACAGGCCAAAGAGAAATCGTAGAGACCGCATTGTTTTTTTTATGAAAACGAATCATCTCATCAAGGCTGAGTGAACAAATAACATCAGCATTAAGAACAAGAAATGGGGCTGTGATGTGTTTTTCTGCAAATTTTACAGCACCCCCTGTACCAAGTGGTTCTGGTTCATCATTAACAATAATTTCTTTTCCAAAACTGTTCTTTTTAAAATACTCTTCGATCTGATCTTTTCTATAGTTAACCGCTAGAATTACTTTGTCAACTTCATTTGGAAGTGACTCAATGAGATAAGTAATCATAGGTTTGTTAAGTATGGGAAGTAATGCCTTTGCCCTTGTATATGTAAGTGGCTGAAGTCTTGTCCCAAATCCTCCTGCAAGAATAATTGCTTCCATGTTTTCACTCCTTTAACGATCTTTTTATTACCTTGAATCAAACATTTGCATATTAAATTTCACATTCTCAAAATATGAAAAGACGCATGACTATAATTATAGAGAATGCAGCGAAATCAATTTATATAAGATATACATTATTATTATATTGTTATATGCCATAAGGGAGAAATAAAAATGAAGAACAAATCAAATATGAAACTTACAATGCTTGTTGTTTCAATTCTTTGCATAGCATTATTAATCACACCTGTTTGTACTGCAGGGCTAGGTGCAAAAGACATCATTAAGAAAAACAGTAGAATAAATATCTCAAAAACAAACAATCCTCAGGAGGCAGCTGGAACAGAATACTGGGCATTAATATTTGCCGTGGGAATCTATAAAAATAATCCACATCAAAATCGTCCGTCAATGCTTATATCTGCAGATAACCTTTACGAAGTACTTATTAATTCGCCTCAATGGCAAGCAGATCACATCCATAAAGTTACTGCGAGCGAGGCTACTGGTCAAAGGCTTATACAAGAACTCATTTGGTTAATCCAAAATGAAGATAGCGACGATATGTCACTTATATATTTAACAACACATGGTTCTCCATTAAAAGGTCTGGGAGGCAATCCTATTGATCTCCCTCCAAGAGATGAGGATGACGGAGCGGATGAAATCCTTATAATGTACGAAGGTTTTGATAAATGGTATGCATTTATATGGGATGATCTGTTGAATTTTTTCCTTAGCTTATTGCAATCAAAAGGGGTCTGTCTTATAGTAGATAGTTGTTATAGTGGCGGATTCAATGATGACCCAATGTTTGCTGGGAATATATTTGAGGATTATAATGCTAAATCATTTACCCAAGGTTTAGCTGAGGAATTATCTGCACAAAATAGAGTAGTTTTAATGTCTTGTGAGGAAGATGAGAGTTGTTATGGATCTTACTTTTCAGAATTTTTAATAGATGGATTTTGGGGAGCAGCTGATCTTTGGGGAAACAAAGACGGTATCAATTCTGCAGAAGAATCTTTCGATTATGCCAAGTTTTGGGTGAACGAAATGTGTCATTTTAATCCTACAATACTTGATCTTTACCCGGGAGAATATCCAGTAACTTATTCATAAGCATTAGATTATATGTGGGAGGCAATAAAAATAAAAAAGAAAACAGTGTGTATTTCGATTTGCATACTGTTAATTATTGCTGTACTACCGACATCGGGAACAATAGTAGAAAAATCTTCAATACCTGCTTCTTCCTTAAATAGTCAAGAATCTGTCTTAGAGGCAGAAATTGAGCCTCATTTCGGGATTTTTGCGATATTAATACATGTTGAAAACATTGGAAATCAATCATCTTCACATCCATCAGACAAATATTGGTTTCTGCTAAGAAAAAAATGGGATTTAATCCGTGCCACATGATCATGGTTAAAACACACAGATTTTAATGTTTTAGACAATGTCAGAAAGCATAGAAAAATACTAAAGCAAAGAGAATATTTCCCTCCTTATACGGGCTCGTGGTCTAGCTGGTTATGACGTCGCCTTGACATGGCGGAGGTCGAGTGTTCGAATCTCTCCGAGCCCACTTCATTCTTTTAACAACTCTGTTTTGAATTTTTCTCCTAGGGAAATTGAAGAATTTTTAAATATTTTAGAACTAAAAGGTATTACAATCGGGCATAAAAAAGAGGTTAAAAGAGCCTTAGAAAATTACGCAAAGTATATACTTTTTCGAGTTGACAAGAAGAAAAGCCTTGTATATTTTAAGAAATTGAAAAAGAATTGTTCCATAGCATATTACAAGAAACAGATGTATTCAATACGGAAATTCTTACATTTCTTACAGATAAATTGGATTGATGAAATTATCCTACCTGCTGATCCTATTTACCAACCAAAGAGAATTACCAAAGATGATGTTATCAATACTCTGTTGTATTTTGAGCAACATAAACACTCTAAACAAATGAAAGCAATCATAATGCTTGGTGTTTCCTCTGGAATGAGAGCAGAAGAGTTGTATCAGTTAAATCTAGAGGACATTGATATTGAGAATAGAATAGTACATATCAATCATGACCTACAGAATGGGCAATCCACTAAAACAAAGCATAGTAGGGTTTCATTTTTCACTGAAGAAACACAGAAAGCCCTATCCGAATATCTCAAGTATTTCCATGATGATAGTAGTCTTAAAAAGTTGTTTTCACAAACTCACCTGGAAAGAGCGTTTAAAGAAGCACCAATACGAGTGAAAGATTTAAGGAAGTTTTTTTCTCAAGAATGGGATAGAC